>JANOSS010000144.1:0-7007 GCA_031415995.1 Caulobacter sp.
CTCGCCGTTTCCAGCGCGCTCCGGCGGTCGAAGAGGACGGGCTTTCAGCCAGACACGCCCTTTTGCCTTCAACCACGCCGACGGCGGGCGGGTCCTGCAACGCCAGGATCCCCGGACCGGTCGAGTATCCCCCTCGACCCATGTCCCGCTCGATCACCCCCCGCCGCCGCAATGGTCGCTGGCCTTGCGCAATTTTTCCCCGCGACGAGGTGGGACAAGAATACGGCAGGTTTCAGCGCCTCGGATAAGTTTGCTGAACGCCCGTACCGGTCCCCGTTCCTTCCCTTCTCGCCTTGCGGGAGAAGGTGTCGTCCGCAGGCTGACGGATGAGGGGTCGCGCCAACCTCGAAGCCTTGCCCCGCAGGGCGGAGCATTCCTCCCGAAAGGTCTATCGACCCCTCATCCGGCGCTGCGCGCCACCTTCTCCCACAAGGGCAGAAGGCTCACCTATCCCCATACCCATCGGGGGACGGCGCGATCGCAATCCCCGTGATCGGGTCGTGTCCCACCGCGTGGTGTAGCTGAGACGACAGGGTCGTCCCGATCGCTGGGCAATGCCGGATCGGTCAGGCGGCCCCGAGGGGCAGGAAGGTGTGGACCCGCTCGTCGATCTCCTCACAAAGCCGGCTGACCTGGCTCTTGGAGATTCCCGACATGCCCATGGCCTTGACCAGGTTGTCGACCTATCGGGTCGAGACCCCCTGGACATAGGCCTCCTGGATCACCGCCGTCAGGGCCTTCTCGGCCATGCGCCGCGGCTCCAGAAAGCCCGGGAAGTAACAGCCCTTGCGCAGCTTGGGGATCTTCAGCTCGACCGTGCCGGCCCGGGTCTCCCAGTCGCGATCGCGGTAGCCGTTGCGCCGCACCAGACGATCGGCGCTCTTCTCGCCGTGCGCCGCGCCGGTCAGGGCGCCGACCTCCAGCTCCATCATCCGCTGCGAGGCAAAGCCGATCATCTCGCGCAGAAAATCAGCGTCGGCGCTGTTGGCTTCGCCGCCCTTCGGGTCTCCACCAGGCTGTGGAGGTTCGTCATATCGTTGGTCATCATCGGTCCGTGGTTGAGGTTGAATGTCGCAACCCAAGTCTGACCAAAGATCGGTGATGACCACCGCCTTGCCGCTCACTCGCCAAGGCACCCATTGAGGGGCGCGCTTCGCGAGCGGCAAGGCTTCCGCCCAGCTACACCACGCTGTGGGTCACGACCCAAAAAACTCCGATTATCGTTTGCAGCATTCGCCGACGGGTGGGGAACGATTGTTCCAATTGGCGTGTTTAGGAATTTCGATGAGGGATTACCCATGAACAGTATCATTTACTTGATCGGCCTGGTCGTTGTCGTCCTCGTCGTAATGTCCTTCCTTGGCCTCAATTAAGCGCCACAATAAAGGCTTGTCCATGACCGACATGAATATTGATGGATCGTCAGGCGCCGGGGAACCGCGCGAGGGCCTGGCCCAGGCGGCAGCGACCGTGAAAGCCGAAGCCGCGCATTTCGCCGCAGCCGCCGGAGACAAGGTGCAAGAAAAGTTCGCAGAGGGCCAGACGGCCCTCGGCGGCGGGATCCACCAATTCGCCGACGCCCTGCGCCAGGCAGGCGAAAACCTCGGCCAGCAAGATCAGAGCTTGGTTTCGGGACTAGTGAAGCAAGCCGCCGACGGCCTGGAAAGCGTTTCCCGGGTGGTCGCTGACAAGCGGCCCGACGAGATGTTGCGCGCTGTACGTGATTTTGGTCGCGACAATCCCGCCGCCTTGATCGCGGCGTCCGTCTTGGCGGGCGTTGCCTTGGGGCGTCTGGCGCGAGCGTCGGGCGAACATGTCCACGCCGGTGACCGCGAGGGCCCGTCCGCTCGGCCCGACGCGCCAAGCGCCATTTCGGAGACGAACGCGACACAGGCCAACGGCGCCCGAACCGTGACGCCAGACACAGCCTTGGCCGATACCGCAAGTTTGTCGGTGCTCGGCGATCGGGAGGCCGTGGAGGCGGATGACGCTGACATTGCCCAAGACCGTTCAAGCAGCTTCCGCGACGATCGGGAGGTCTGAGATGGATTCTCCCGACGCCCGCTCGCTTCCGCAGCTTCTTGCCAGCCTTACCACCGACTTCACGTCGTTGGTGCGCAACGAAGCGCAGCTTGTTCGCGCCGAACTCAATGAAAAGCTTGGTCACCTCACCAAGGCTGCGGGGGAGCTGGCGGCCGGCGCCATATGCCTGTTCGCCGCGCTCATCGTACTGCTCCAGGCCTTGGTGATCGCCCTGAGCAAGATCATGGACCCTGGCTGGGCGGCATTGCTCGTCGGCGTCGTAGTGGCGGTAATCGGCGTCGTTCTCCTGCGGCTCGGCATCAAAACCGCCGAGCCCGCCAATATCATTCCCAGCCGCTCAGTCCGCCAAGTGGGCAAGGACGCGGCTCTGGTCAAGGATCAGATCAAATGAATACCTCTGCACAAGAAGCCGAACGCGAAGTCGAGGCCAGCCGTGCGCGGCTTGACGAGACCGTAGACGCCTTGAAGGGTAAGCTGACCCCGGGTCAGATGTTCGATGAGATGAGCCGGTCGTTTGCGGGTTCATCCGGCGGGGAGATGTTCGCCAACTTCGGATCGCAGATTCGCGACAATCCCTTGCCATTGGCCTTGATCGGCGCCGGCGTCGCCCTGTTGGCGATGAAGTCGCCGGCGGCGGGCGGGCAGCCTCCGTCAGCGGCGGGATCGAGCGGTCAGGGTGAGGGCGAGGGCTTGGCAGCGGGGCTGGCGGCCGGCAAGGAAAAGCTGCAGGATCTGGCCGGAAGTGTTGGGCACGCCGCCGGCGCTTTTTCCGAGAAGGCTGGTAACGTGCTGAGCCACGCCGGCGACGGTGCCAGCTCAGCCTCTGACGCCATGGCTCGGTATGGCCATCAAGCGGTGGACGGCTTCCAAGGCCTGCTGGAACGGGAACCTTTGGTCATTGCCGCGCTCGGCCTCGCAATCGGGGCGGCGATCGGGGCCGCCTTACCCGCATCCGAAATCGAGGATCGCTTTCTGGGTCCGGCCCGGGACAAGGTCGTCCATCGCGGCCAGGACCTCACGGAAAAAGGCGTAGCCGCCTTCAAGGCCGCAGCGGACGACGTCGCCAGCGGCGTGGCCGACACCTTGACGTCCCACGAAAGCGACCAGCGGTCCCTCGGCGAGAAGGTCGGTCAAGCGGCTCAGACCGCCGCAGAGACCGTGGCGCAACATGTGCAAGACGCCAAGCCACACTGAGCAGTCCAACTCGCCGAGCGTCTTGAGCTGGGCGGGGCCAGCTTCATCATCGCTGATATAGTGACCGGGACGATTTGGCTGGGCCAGACGCCATGGCCTGGGTTCAAGGCCGGATCGCAGGATGCGTCGTGCTGACGAGGTCTGCCAAAGTGTGCCGTCCGAGCGCAGCATAGAAAGACGCCGTCGCACTGCTCAGCAAGGCCGACAGGCCGCAACGCCCGGCCAGGAGGCACGTCGAGCAATCGACCGGACAGTCATCGCCTTCAAGGCTGCGGATCACTTCTCCAAGGTTGATGGCCTCAGGACCGGCGGGCAGGGCGATGCCGCCGCCACGACCGCGCGTGGTGTCAAGATACCCCAGCAGGCCAAGCCGGTGGACGATCTTGACCAGGTGGTGTTCGGAAATCTGGTGAACGGCCGCCACCTCGGGCACAGAGCAGCGGCGGCCGGGATGCTCGGCGACATAGATCAGGACGCGCAAGGCGTAATCGGTGAGACGGCGAAGCTTCATCGGCGAGTCTTCATCGGGCCACACGATGTCGGGCGATATGACATGGATCAATGTTGTGGCATCGCGGCCCGCTTAAAGCTGCATTCGCGCTACAGCTTTTAAACCCGGGTCGGATGGCTCGGGGCTGGCGCGGGAGCTTGTTCGATGTCCGCCGCCCTCAATGATGACGCCGCCCGCCTGTCCGAGGGCCCGCCGACCGACCTGACGGTCCACTTCCAGCCGACGGGGGGCTCAGACCGCTTCGCGCTGGGCGTGACCAAGTTCCTGCGCCTGTTCGCCGACACCTTCTTCGCCAAGCGCTATGGGCACCGCGCCGTGGTTTTGGAAACCGTGGCGGCCGTGCCGGGCATGGTCGGCGCGACGCTTAATCACCTCAAATGCCTGCGCCGCATGGAGGACGACAGGGGCTGGATCCGGACCTTGATGGACGAGGCCGAGAACGAGCGCATGCACCTGATGACCTTCATCGAAGTGTGCAAGCCGACCGCCTTCGAGCGGTTCATGGTGATCAGCGCCCAGTGGCTGTTCTATATGTTCTTCTTTGGCCTCTACATCTTCGCCCCGAAGACGGCGCACCGCCTGGTGGGCTATTTCGAGGAAGAGGCGGTGATCAGCTACACCCACTATCTGGCGGAAATCGACGAGGGCCGCTCGCCTAACGTGCCGGCCCCGAAGACGGCGATCCACTACTGGAACCTGCCCGCCGACGCGACGCTCCGGGACGTGGTCCTGGTGGTCCGCGCCGACGAAGCCCATCACCGGGACGTCAATCACAACTTCGCAAACGACCTGGCGGGCCTGCCGCAAGGCACCATCGCCGGATGTCCGGCGCATGTCGAGCTGGTGCCCCACTGGAAGACCGCCGCCTAAGCGTCGAGCGGCAGGAAATCCAGACCCAGGCGGAGTGACGCCAACGCCTCGCCTCAGCTGCTGGCGTTGGCGTCACCGTCGCGATGTGCCTGGAGACGGCGGATGGTCTGAGCCAAGGTCAGGACCGATCCTCCGCTGAGCCCGATCTTCAACAGCGCGACCGGCGAGCGCTGGCCGGCGCGCCTGACCAAGCCCGCCGACATCGGGTTGTCCGTTTTCTTTAGGACGGGCCGATCCAATAGCCAGCCAATGGCGTCGCTTGATGTTTTCCGTCGGCTATTTCAACAGGCCCGCCGCCCGTAGCGCCGTGGCGATGATTTCCTGAATACCCTTGGGAACTTGGCTGACCGCCTGCATCACGCCGTGACCAAGGCTCGTTTCATTGAGGGGCGCATCCTTGGGCCGGATAGAATCCGGGTCGCGGCGGATGTCCTGGACCAAGGCGGTCGACCGCCTGTCGGTCACGGCCAGGCGCTCCTCGGCCAGGCCCCAGAACCGCGCGATCTCGGATGAGGAACAGATGCCGGCCTCGAGCATGAACGGCGCCGCCTTGCCCAGGCCGTCCGCGCCTCGCGTCGACAAGGGAACGCCATGGCCCATGCCCCGCACCAGGTTGAGCTCAATCGCGACTTGATCCGGCCCGGACCGCCAGACAGAGCGGGCGCCATAGGATGTGCGCTCGACGCGGTGCGGCGCCGACGGCAGGTCGTGCAGAGCTGTCCACTGCTGAGCCAGGTCGTGGCCGTTGGCGGACTGGACAGTGCGGTCGGCTTCCCCGTGCCAGATCGACAGGCGCGTCGGCGCTCGCCCAGGCCCGCGCTCGGGCACGAGAGCGCCCAAGGCGCTAGCCGAGCGGCCATCGGCTCGACCCATCACCCGCAGGGCGTCCATGACATTGCGCGCCACGCCATAGGGCAGACCGGCGATCACCGCGCCGCCGGCGAAGAGATCGGGATAAGACGCCAGCATCGCGGCCGCCATCGCGCCGCCGGCCGAAAGGCCGGTGACAAAGACCCGGTCGGCGTCGAGGGCGTGCGTGGCGACAGCATGGGTGACCATGGCCGCGATCGACGCAGCCTCGCCGCCGCCTCGCCCCACATCCTCCGGAGAAAACCAGTTGAAGCAGCGATTTGGGTTGTTGGCGGAGGTCTGCTGCGCGGCCACGATCATGAAACCGAAGCGGTCTGCCAGTGTCAGCCAGCCCGCATGCGCCGCATAGGCCTCCGCCGTCTGGGTGCAACCGTGCAGAACAACGACCAGAGGCGCGTTTGGCGCCAGGTCGGCCGGGACGTAACTCAGCATCTCCAGCTGGCCGGGATTGCCGCCAAAAGCTTGGATGGGCGTCATGACGCCATGTCCCGTTGCGGTGAGTGGCGATACACGGCGCAGGCGCGTCAACATCGCGGTCGTTTCGCCAAGACCTGGCATGGAAATGTCCTGAGAAGGCGCAGCGGCTCGCTGCACAAGGACAATGCTGCAGCGCAGCAATAGTCGCATCACGCGGCATCACGTTTTGTGGCTGGCGCGGCCGCGCCTTGCGGGGCTGGCAGTGTCCAGCGCCTGACAGACCCTTGGGACTGACGTTTGGCCGAGCATCGCCTGCGTTGCCGGCGCTACGCATCCCCACTCGTGCGGACTAAGCTCGATGAGGCCTTCGCCCTGGGGGCCACCGCTTCGTGCGGCTTCCAGCTTGCTTAACCTCCCTCAGTCGCCCCTTGGCTGGTGATCTGGCCATAGCGCAGTCGGCGGCGACGCGCGGCGCTCGCTGATAGCTGCGCGTCGCGCCGTTAATTGTGGCGCAGGCAAACGGTGTCCAATCCGTTAGCGCGGGATGCCCAGTCCCAATAGCGCGGGTCGGCTCTCTGTATTTGGCGTTGCACAGCCCAGCTTGTCGGCACCGGCCTCGACCATAGCTCATTTGAGCAACGTCATTGCCTTAACGGCGGTGCTGGCCGAAGAATAGCTATGGCAAAGCGTCGATCACCGCCACTCATCCGGACTGCGGTGCCTCCAGCATCGGCTGTGACGGCGAAATCACCTGATGCCGCGGTCGATCGCGGCCCGGCTCCTGTGGCCCACCTCATCGTCGGCATCGGCGCGTCGGCGGGCGGCCTTGATGCATTCCGCGCATTTTTCTCGCGGATGCCGGCCGATAGCGGCATGGCGTGTCCGCCGTCAGCACCCATGAGACAGATTGAGGGTTCCTTTTAGAGGTGGGTTTTGGTCTCGTCGTTGTGACGAAGGAACGAAGATGAGACCAAAACCCTTGGCCGTGAAGGCGACGCCCGGAGAGCGGGTTGTGAAGGATATCCGGCGTGCGACGCGCCGGCATTTCTCGGCGGAAGACAAGATCCGGATCGTGCTGGACGGCCTTCGCGGGGAGGACAGC
>JANOSS010000145.1:0-7039 GCA_031415995.1 Caulobacter sp.
CAGGCCGCAGGTGCGATTGTCATAGCCCCACTGGGTGTTGACCGGCGCGCCCGAGTCCTTGGCGATCCGGCGGTAGGAATTCACATAGGGCGCCAGTATGGCCATGATCGCCGGCAGATAGGTCTGCTGACCGGCGATGAAGCTGTGGAACAGCGGGGTCTCCTCGTCGGTCTTCGGGTCGGAGAACAGGTTCTGGCCGTTCTTGTCGATGATCGACTGGTGGATGTGCATGGCGCTGCCCGGTTCTGACGCCATGGGCTTGGCCATGAAGGTCGCGTAGATCTCGTGCTCCAGCGCCACCTCGCGGATGGTGCGCTTGAACATGAACACCTGGTCGGCCAGTTCCAGCGGAGGACCGTGGCGCAGGTTGATCTCCATCTGGGCCACGCCGCTTTCGTGGATCAGGGTGTCGATCTCCAGGCCCTGGCGTTCAGAGTATTCGTACATGTCCTCGAACAGCGCATCGAACTCGTTGACCGCACTGATCGAATAGCCCTGGCGCCCGGTCTCGGGCCGGCCCGAGCGACCGATCGGGGGCTTGAGCGGGTAGTCGGGGTCGGTATTCTTGTCGACGAGATAGAATTCGATCTCCGGGGCGACGATCGGCACCCAGCCCTTTTCGGCATACAGGGCCAGCACCCGGCGCAGCACCTGGCGCGGACTTTCCTCGACGGGGCGACCGTCTGGATGGAAGGCGTCGTGGATCACCTGGGCGGTCGGATCCTGGGCCCACGGCACGGCGGCCAGGGTGGCGAAGTCGGGCGTCAGGACGATGTCGGTGTCGGCCTGCACCGAATTGACCACGCCCTCGAACTCGGGGAAGTCGCCGGTGATGGTCTGGTAGAACACCGCCAGCGGCAGGTTCATCGACGGGGCGCCGAGGAACTTGCGCACCGGCATGATCTTGCCCCGCGCCACGCCGGCCAGATCGGGCACGACGCATTCGATCTCTTCGATGTTCTGCCGCTCGAACCAGGCCTTGGCCTCATCGAGGGTCTCGACGCCGCGGTTCACCCTCTGGTCGGGCTTGGCCTTCTTGTGCTTGGGTTTCATGACGGCGCTCCTCGCGCGCTTTGACGTCTAGACCGGTCGGAAGGGATTGACGATGCGAACGCCTTCGACGACCTGGCCGTGCGAAAGATCCTCGGTGAAAAGTTCGGCGCAACCCGCCGTTCGGGCGGCGGCTATCACGGCGCTGTCCCAGTAGGAGAAACGGTAGGTCGCCACGATTTCCAGGGCCGCCTGCAGAACCGACAGCGTGTTGTCCTGTACCGTGAACCGGGTCCAGGCCCGCACGAAACCAGCCGCCTCTTCATGCCCCAGACGCCCAGGTCGAGAAGGTCGTGTGGCCTGAGCATAGAACTCCTGCAACACCTGCACCGAGAGCACGCCGTCAGAGCGGTCGAGCAAGGTGCGAGCGACGTCGCGCTTGGCCTCCTCCTCGGGCGCAGGGCTGATGGAATAGATCAGCACATTGGTGTCGAAGAAGACCGTCACGCTCCGCCGCGCCTGTACAGTTGGTCTCGCGGAACGTTGTCGCTGGCCCGGAAGTCGACAATGCGCGCGCGCAGCTCGACCTCAAGTCGCTTGAGACGCTCAAACTCGCTTTCACCTGCCGCCGTTTCGATCAGGAACTTACGAACCATGGCCGAGACGGACGTGTCCTGCTCGGCGGCCTTGATACGGGCCCGCCGATAGGTGTCATCGTCCACAGTTACTGTGATGTTTTTCATGATCTCACAGTATCACATTTATGCCGACGGTTTAAGCGCCCGCAGCACAGGCTCGGCCTCGATCAGCGACTTGCGGATGATCCCCACCAGCTCGTCGATCTGAGCGTGGGTGATGATCAGCGGCGGGCAGCAGACGATGCTGTCGCGGATGGCCCGCACCATCAGGCCGTTCTTGATGCAGATATCGCGCACGACGGGACCGGCCTCGCCCTCCTTGTCGAGGAAGCGATGGTTCGTGCCCTTCTCGCGGACGATCTCGACCGCGCCGATCAGGCCCAGCGAGCGAGTCTCGCCCACCAGCGGCAGGTCGTTGAGCGTGGCCAGGGCCTTGGCCAGATAGGGGCCGGTATCGTCGCGGGTGCGCTCGACCAGACCCTCGCGCTCGAGGATCTCGATGTTCTTCAGGGCCACGGCGCAGCAGGTCGGGTGGCCTGAATAGGTAAAGCCGTGGATGAAGTCCCCGCCCTTGTCCCTCAGCTCGGCGACGATGAAATCGGCCACGCCCACGGCGCTGATCGGCAGGTAGCCCGACGACAGACCCTTGGCCATGGCGATCATGTCGGGCTTGATCCCGTAGTGCTGGTGCCCGAACCACTGACCCAGCCGCCCATAGCCGCAGATCACTTCGTCGCAGACCAGCAGGATGCCGTACTTGCGGCAGACGGCTTCGACCGCAGGCCAGTAGCCGTCGGGCGGGATGATCACCCCGCCAGCGCCCTGGACGGGCTCGCCGATGAAGGCGGCGACGTTCTCGGGGCCGACCTCAAGGATCTTGTCCTCGATCTCCTGCACCGCCCGGGCGCAGAAGGCTGCCGGGTCTTCGCCAAAGCCTTCGCCAAAGCCGTAGGGCTGCATGACGTGATGCACGCCGGGGATCGGCAGGTCACCCTGCACATGCATGTGCTTCATGCCGCCCAGCGAGACCCCCGCCACGGTCGAGCCGTGATAGGCGTTCCAGCGGCTGATGAAGACCGTGCGCTGCGGCTGGCCCTTCAGTTTCCAGTAGTGACGGGCCAGGCGGAAGACGGTGTCATTGGCTTCCGAGCCTGACGAGTTGAAGAACACGTGGGTCAGATTGCCGCCCATCTTCTGCGCGATCTTGGCCGCCAACCGGATCGGCGGCGGCGAGGCGGTCTTGAAGAAGGTGTTGTAGTAGGGCAGCTCCAGCATCTGGTCATAGGCCGCCTGGGCCAGTTCCTGACGGCCATAGCCGACATTCACGCACCACAGCCCGGCCATGCCGTCGAGGATCTGGTGGCCTTCGCCGTCGTGGATATAGATCCCTTCCGCGCGGGTGATGATCCGGCTGCCGCCTAGTTCCTGCTGCAGCTTGTAGTCGGTCTGGGCCGGCAGGTGGTGAGCCAGGTCGAGGCGCTTGAGCTCGGCGATGTCGTGGTTTCGGATCGGGACAGTCATTGGGCTTGGTTCCTACGCGACGTCATTTTGGGGCGCTCCCGCCGAGGCGGGACCGACGAGCGGCGCGCCTCTGAGGGCGCGTCCGAAAAGCTGGAAGAAAATCTGGGACTGGGGATTGGCGGCGGTCTGCCACTCGGGATGCCACTGGACCGCCAGGACCGGCGCGCCGTTGACGGTGGCCGAGACGGCCTCGACCACGCCATCTGGGGCGCGGGCCTCGACGGTCAGGCCTTCGCCCAGCCGGTCGACGCCCTGATAGTGCACCGAATTGACCACCGCCCGCTCGGTCCCGAACGCGGCCGACAGCACACCGCCGGGGGTCAGGTCGACCGGATGCAGATGGTCGAACATGCCGTTGAAGTCGACCTCGTCGGGCGCGTGATGCGCGATCAGCTCGGCGCTTGAGGCCATGTCGCGGCGCAGGCTGCCGCCGAACGCGACATTGATCTCCTGGAAGCCGCGACAGACGCCGAACACCGGCCGACCCAGGTCGAGCATGGCCTTGATCAGATCGGCAGTCGTGGTGTCGCGGGCTAGGTCGAACGGGCCGGGCGCGTCGCCGATCTCCTCGCCGTAAAGCGCCGGATCCAGGTTCGAGGGACTGCCGGTCAGCATCAGCCCGTCCAGCCGCGCGGCGACCTCGGAGGCCTTCATCAGCTGCGGCATTGACGGGACCAGCAGGGCGGCGACGTCGGCATACTGCAGGGCACCGGCGACATAGCGGTTCATCACCGCCTGGGCCGGCTCGATCCCGACGGTGCGGGTGCAGCAGATGATACCAGCGACGGGGCGGGTCATGACAACAGCACCGCCGGCGAACAGGCGTGCCAGCACAGCCACACCGCTTCGCCCAGCTTGAAGTCTTCCTGGTCCCAGCGGGTCAGGTTGGAGCGGTGCACCTTCACGCGACGCCCACCCACGATCTCGACCTCATAGACCGACGATCCGCCCAGATAGGCCTCGTGCTTGATGACACCCGCCACCGCATTGGCGCCCTTGGGCGCGTCGCCAAGATTGGGGGCTTCGTCACCGTCCTTCTTGTGCAGCTCGATCTTCTCGGGCCGGATCGCCGCCCAGGCCGCGCCGCCGCGCGGGCCGGTGACGCCGTGGTCGAGGAAGATGTCCACCGGCAGGTCAGGCGAGCGGATGATCGCATGGCTGGGCTCGTCCACCGCCAGCACGCCCTCGAACAGGTTCACGCTGCCGATGAAGTCGGCCACGAAGCGGCTGTTGGGAAATTCGTACAGGTCGCTGGGCGTGGCCACCTGCTGCAGCACGCCGCGGTTCATCACCGCGCAGCGGCTGGCCAGGGCCAGGGCCTCGTCCTGATCGTGGGTGACCATGATGAAGGTGATGCCGACCTTCTCCTGCAGGGTGCACAGCTCGGTACGCATCTGCTCGCGCAGCTTGGCGTCCAGAGCCGACAGCGGCTCGTCCAGCAGCAGCACGCGGGGCCGTTTGACCAGAGCGCGGGCCAGCGCAACCCGTTGCCGCTGGCCGCCCGACAGCTGGTCGGGTTTGCGACCGCCCAGACCGCCCAGCTGCACCAGGTCCAGGGCCTCCTCGACGCGCTTGTTGCGCTCGGCGGCCGGCACGCGATCCACCTTCAGGCCGTAGGCGATATTGTCGGCGACGCTCATGTGCGGGAACACGGCGTAGGATTGGAACACCATATTCACCGGCCGCTTGTTGGGCGGCACGGTCGAGACATCCTGGCCGTCGATCAGGATCCGGCCCTCGCTGGGGGTCTCGAACCCGGCCAGCATCCGCAGCAGGGTGGTCTTGCCGCAGCCCGACGGGCCCAGCAGCGAGAAGAACTCGCCCTCCTCGACGCTGAGCGAGACGTTGTCGACGGCCACCATCTTGCCAAAGCGCTTGGTGACGTTCTCGAAGGTGATGATGCTCACGACTTGTCTCCCCCATGGCCCGCCGTGGCGGCCGAATTGCCCTGTATCTTCAGGGCGACGGCCGTCAGGATCACGGTCAGCACGATCAGAATGGTCGAGGCCGCATTGACCTCGGGCGTCACAGAGAAGCGCACCATCGAATAGATCTTCACCGGGAAGGTCACGGTGTCGGGCCCGGCGGTGAAGAAGGTGATGACGAAGTCGTCGAGGCTGAGCGTGAAGGCCAGCAGCGCCCCGGCCACCAGGGACGGGGCCATGTGCGGCAGGATCACGTCCTTGATCGTTCGCCATTCGCCGGCCCCAAGGTCGCGGGCCGCCTCTTCCATCTCGCGGTTGAAACTGGTCATCCGGGCCCGCACCACGACCGCCACGAACGGGAACGAGAACGAGACGTGGGCGATGATGATCGCCCCCAGGTTCAGCGGCCAGACCATGCCCTGCGGCCACGGCATCACCTTGGCGAAGAACACCAGCATGGCCACGCCCATGCAGATCTCCGGGACCACGATAGGCAGGGCCAGCGCCCCGTTCAGCGCCGTCTTGCCGGGGAAACGGAACCGCCACAGGGCCAGGGCGACCATGGCCCCCAGCGCCACGCTGACCACGGTCGAGACGGCCGCGATGGTCAGGCTGTTGCCGAACGCCTCGATCAGGCCGGCATTGTTGAAGGCCTTCTCGTAATATTTGAGGGTGAAGCCCTTCCAGACGATGTTGCGCCGGCTGTCATTGAAGCTGAAGGCCATCAGGGCGATCAGCGGCGCGTAGAGGAAGATCGCCACGGCCGCCAGCCAGGCCTGCATCTGCCAGCGGCGGAGGTATTCGAGCGGACCGGGGGGGGATTTGCGGGTCATTGGCCAGCCCATCCAAAATGGTTGTCATTCCGGACGAACCCCGGCCTTGAGTCGGGGGAACATCCGGGACCGCCGGACGCGCGGCGCTCGGGCGTCGGTCCCGGATCGAGGCGCTGCGCGCTTGTCCTGGATGACAGGGTTTGGGCGCTCATGCCTGCACCTTCTTGCGACCCAGCACGGCCTGCAAGGCGATGGCGATGAAGGTCAGGTACATCAGCAGGAACGACATCGCCGCGCCGAACGGCCAGTCATTGGCCCGCTTGAACTGGCGCTCGATGACATTGGCGATCATCTGGCTGTCGGGACCGCCCAGCAGGTCGGGCGTCAGATAGGCGCCCAAGGCCGGGATGAAGGTGATCAACACGCCCGACGCAATGCCCGGCAGGGCCAGGGGCACGACCACCTTGAACAGGGTCTGCAGGTGGCCGGCGCCGAGGTCGAGACTGGCCTCCAGCAGCGACTTGTCCAGCCGGTCCAGGGCCGAATACAGCGGCAGCACCATGAACGGCAGGTGCACATAGATCAGGCCGAGGATGACCGCAAAATTGTTGTGCAGCAACTCCAGCGGCTGGAAGTCGCCGATCGGCTGCAGGCCCAGCAGGGCACCGATCACGCCGCCGCCCTTCCATATCCACTCAAGGCCCATATTGACGTAGCCCTCGGTCCGCAGCACCGCGATCAGGGCGTAGGTGCGGATCAGCAGGTTCGTCCAGAACGGCAGCATGATCAGCAGCAGCAGCCAGGTCTTGGTCTTCTCGGACGCGAAGGTGATGGCCAGGGCCACCGGAAAGCCGATCACCAGGCACAGCCCGGTGGTGATCGCCGCCACCCAGGCCGATTTCACGAAGATCTTCAGATACAGCGGCTCGATCGCCCGAGCGTAGTTCTTGAACGTGCCGGTGATGGCGATGTCGGTCAGGCCGTCGTTGTTGCCAAAGCTGTAGGCCCAGACGATGGCCAGCGGCACGAGGAAGAACAGCACAAGCCAGAACAGCGGCGGGCCGAGCGTGCCGGCGAACACCGCCTTGGCCTGTTTCCAGCTCTGTTCCATCCCAACCCCCTGTCCTAGGTAGATGCTCCCCCTCTGGGGGAGCTGTCGCGGAGCGACTGAGGGGGCTAATGCGGCCTAGGC
>JANOSS010000146.1:0-60785 GCA_031415995.1 Caulobacter sp.
GGCTGAAAGCCCGTCCTCTTCGACCGCCGGAGCGCGCTGGAAACGGCGAGATCCGGGTCCCGGTAAGGCCTTAAGAGGGCCACCCGACGGGAGGCTGACGGATAACGATGACGCGGAGCGGACGGCTTCGTCGAAACGGTATTTTCTATCCAATCATCCGGGCGAGCCCGGACGCTCCGCGACCCTTTCCATCAACTCGGCGGTTTCCGCGCGAGGTCGCGAAGCCGCGCCCGCCGAGGCCTTGCCCGCAACGCCCGTCTGGCGTTCAGCTACGGTTCAGCCGCGCGGCCTAGCTTGGCGTCATAAAGTTCAAAGCGTGGGGAAACCGAAATGCGCAAGACCATCAGCCTGATCGCCTTCGGCGTCGCCTCCTGCATCGGCGCGGCCGCCCAGGCCCAGGCGCCCAGCTGGAATGGGCCCTATCAGGAGCCGCCGCGCGGCTCCTATGTGCAGACCTGCCGCGAGATCACGACCTTCAATGGCAACGTCTATGCGCGCTGCCAGACGAGGGACAGCCGCTGGACCTGGACCGGCGCCCATCTGCGCGACTGCAACAGCCAGGGTCTGGCCAATGCCGGCGACGGCCGGCTGATCTGCCAGAGCCTGGTGGGCGGTGGTGGTGGCGGCTATCCCGGCGGCGGCGGCGGTGGCGGTGGCGGTGGCGGTGGCGGTGGCGGACGCCCGGGCGGCGGCGGCAACCCCTATCGCGCCGACGCGGTGCTGTTCGAACACGCCGGCTATGAGGGCGCCGCCTATGAGGTGCGCGGCGACATGCCCGACCTGACGGCCGTCAAGTTCAACGACGTCGCCTCGTCGATCAAGGTGATGCGCGGCGATTGGCAGGCCTGCGAGAATATCAACTATGAGGGCCGCTGCTGGACCCTGACGCGCGACGAGGGCCTGCTGGGCCGCGACCTGAACGACAAGGTCAGCTCGATCCGCCGGGTTCGTTAAAGGCCCGCATTCAGCCGCGCCGCCCTTGATGGGCGGCGCGCGCCATGGCTAGGGTTCCGCGCCATTTTCTGGAGCTTCACTATGCGCAAGATCGTCGTCCTGGCCGCCGCAGCGGCCGCCCTGCTGGTTTCGGCCTGCAACACCATCGAAGGCGTGGGCAAGGACGTCTCGGCCGCCGGCCGCGCGGTCACCGACACCGCGCGCGACGTCAAGAAGTAGCGGCGTCAGGCGTCTTCCTCGCGCGACGTCTCGATGGCGATGGCCTGTTTTTCGTGCGGCGCGATCTCCTGGTCGGTCGCCCTGCGCGCCGCCTGTTCGGCGCGGGAGGCGGCGGGCGGGTGATCACTCTGCGGCGGCGTGGAAGGGGCATCTTCCGGCATGGCGGTCTGGCTCCGTTTTAAGCACGCCGTGGGAACGTGCGGCCATCGCTTGGGTTGCCGCCGGACGCTCGATACCGCCCGCCCGCGCCCCGCTGCCCCCCCCTGGCCAATGGTCTGGACAGTCAAAATGACGATCTCGTCAATTTTGTTCAGATCGTGTTAGGAACTGGACCATATCGATACTTGATAATGTCAATATTTAGCCCCAATTAACTAAGCGATGCGTCGCTAGGTCACTCTTTAAACCTGCGCGCAGGGGGCGCATATTGTGGGCATGTCGAGCATTCCCGCCCCAAGCTTCCTGACCGGCCTCAAGCGAGGCCTCCTGCACCGCTGCCCCAACTGTGGCGACGGGCGTCTGTACGTGCGCTATCTGAAAGTGGATCCCGAGTGCGAGGCCTGTGGCCACGACCTGGCCGACTATCCCGCCGATGACGGCCCGGCCTATTTCACCATCCTGATCATCGGCCACCTGTTCGTGGCCCCCCTGCTGCTGTTTCCGTTCATCTGGAAGGCCCCTGTGGGACTAGTCCTGCCGCTGACGGTGCTGCCGCTGGCTGCCCTGACCTTGGCGCTGCTGCCGCGGGTCAAGGGCGCGGTGATCGGCGCCCTGTGGGCCATCAAGCTGCGCAAGGCCCAGGACACACCGGGCGACTGAGCGCGACCTTGACCGGAACCGACAAGCGGCGCCGCACATTCTCCCCCCCGACACCGCGACCCGGCGCTGAAGCCGATGGTCGCGGCCGAACGGGAGAACGGACATGCTCGGCACGATCCTCATCATCATCCTGATCCTGGCCCTGATCGGCGCCTTGCCGACCTGGGGCCACAGCAAATCCTGGGGCTATTTCCCCAGCGGCGGTCTGGGCCTGATCCTGGTGATCCTGATTATTCTGGTCCTGATGGGACGACTCTAACGCTTTGGCCGGACGCCGCCCACCAGCGGTTGGCGTCCGGCCAAAGCTTCGCTTAAGCTCCCCGCAACGCTGGGGGAATCTGGGCATGACGACGCAAGCCGCCGAGGCGACACCGACGGGCTCTCCCGGCATGAGTCCCATGACCAGGGCCCGCGCCATTCTCGGCGGCTCGGCGGGCAATCTGGTCGAGTGGTACGACTGGTTCGCCTACGCCGCCTTCTCGATCTATTTCGCCAAGGTCTTCTTCCCGGACGGCGACCAGACCGCCCAGTTCATGAAGACTGCCGCCGTGTTCGCCGTGGGCTTTCTGGCCCGTCCGGTCGGGGCCTGGCTGATGGGCCTGTATGCCGACCGCGCCGGCCGCCGTGCCGCCCTGACCCTGGCCGTGGGCCTGATGAGCCTGGGCTCGCTGATCATCGCCATTACCCCCGGTTTCGACCAGATCGGCGCCGCCGCCCCCGCCATCCTGCTGGCCGCCCGCGTGCTGCAGGGCCTGTCGGTCGGCGGCGAATACGGGGCCAGCGCCACCTATATGAGCGAGATGGCCGGCAAGAAGCGCCGCGGCTTCTGGTCCAGCTTCCAGTATGTGACCCTGATCATGGGCCAGCTGGTCGCAGCCTTGGTGCTGGTGATCCTGCAAAACACGCTGGAGCCTGCGGAACTTTCCGCCTGGGGCTGGCGCATCCCGTTCTTCATCGGTGCCGCCCTGGCGGTGGTCGTCTTCTGGATCCGCAGCGGGCTGGAGGAGTCCCAATCCTACACCAACGCCAAGGCTGCGGGCGCGCCCAAGGCCAACACCCTGGCGATGTTCACCCAGCATCCGCGCGAGGCCCTCGCCATCATCGGCCTGACGGCCGCCGGCTCTTTGGCCTTCTACGCCTACACGACCTACATGCTGAAGTTCCTGACCAACACGACCGGCTTCTCCAAGGAGGTGGCCGGGGCCGTGAACCTGGCCACGCTTGTGGGCTTCATGCTGATCCAGCCGCTGTTTGGCTGGATGTCCGACAGGCTGGGGCGGCGGCGCATGCTGGTCTTTGCCTTCTCGGTAGGGGCGGTGATCGCCTGGCCGATCTTCACCCTGGTGGCCGGCGCGACCGACCCGGTGGTGGCCTTCCTGCTGATCTTCGCGGCGCTCGTGGTGCAGTCGGCCTATACGTCAATCAGCGCCGTGGTGAAGGCCGAGCTGTTCCCCACCCATGTCCGGGCCCTGGGTGTGGCCCTGCCCTACGCCATCGGCAATGCGGTATTCGGCGGCACGGCCGAGTTCGTCGCCCTGTGGTTCAAGAGCATCGGCATGGAGAGCGGCTTCTACATCTATCTGGCGGCCATGATGGCGATGGGCGCGGTGATCGCCCTGGCCCTGCGCGACAGCGGCAAGCACAGCCGAATTCTTGAGGACTGAGTTCTTTCGTCGAATCCGCTCCAGCCATAGACTCCCGCCATGCCGATCATCGACATCGCCGCCCTCGCCCTCTTCATGTTCGCCTGGCTGTTCTATGAGCCGCTGCTCAAACGGCTGGGCGAAGGTGGCAGCCTGATCAATACCGACATGACGGTCATCCGGCGGCGCTGGATGCAGGAGATGGCGGTGCGCGAGATAGCCCTGCTGGATGGCCAGCTGCTGGGCCACGCCATCAACTCGGCCAGCTTTTTCGCCTCGTCCAACCTGATCCTGATCGCGGCCGCGGCGGGGGTCCTGTTTGGCGGCGACACGGCGCTGAAGAGCATTGAAGGCCTGGCCGTTCTGGCGCCGGCCACACAGACCCTGTTCGAGCTCAAGCTGGGTCTGGTGCTGTTTGCCCTGGCGCGCGGACTGCTCGACTTCATCTGGGCCATTCGTCAGATGAACTATTGCCTGGCCGCCATCGGGGCCACGCCGATGTGGGCCTCGCCCTCTACCTTGGCGGAATATGCCGAGGCCACGGGCGGCATCCTCAACCCGGCCCTGTCGGCCTTCAACGCCGGGGTGCGCGGCTATTATTTCGCCTTGGCCGGCGCTGCGTGGTTGCTGGGCCCCTACGCCTTCATCGCCGCCACCCTGGGCGCCCTGGCCCTGCTGCTCTGGCGTCAGCGCCGCAGCCGGGCCTCATCGGCGGTGCGCAAGGTGAGACAGATCCTGGAACGTCAGCCGGTGGTGCACGGCCCACATCTGAAGCACGCTCAGAAAGACCCGCCGGTCGATACGATCTAGGTTAGGCCCAGGTCGGCCCGGACCTTCTTCGTCAGCTTGGCCGCGACCAGGCCGTGGGCGGATTTCAGCCAGTTCTCGACCTCGGCGTCGTCCAGCGCGCCAAGATCGTGGAACTTCACCCATTTGGCGCGGGCCAGATACGGGGCCGGGATCGCCCGACTGGTCTCGATCAAAACCTCGAAGGCGACGTCCGAGACCTTGAACGACACGCCGCCCTGCGCGACCGCGTCGCCGATCACCGCAAACATCTTGCCGCCGACCTTGTAGACCTGATCGGAGCCCCAAGGCCTGTCCATGGTGACGGCAGGCAGGGTCCGACAAGCGAGGTCGAAATCTTCAGGACTCAAGCCTCGACGCCAACGCCAATCGGGCAGGTCACGCCGGTGCCGCCGATGCCGCAATAGCCGCCCGGGTTCTTGGCCAGATACTGCTGATGATAGTCCTCGGCGAAATAGAACGGCCCGACGGCGGCGATCTCGGTGCTGATCGACCCAAGACCCTTGTCAGCGAGGGCCTGGCCATAGGTTTCCTTCGACGCGGCGGCCGCGGCGGCCTGGGCGTCGCTCGTCACATAGATGCCCGAGCGATACTGGGTGCCGATGTCATTGCCCTGGCGCATGCCCTGGGTGGGATCATGGTTTTCCCAGAAGGTCTTGAGCAGGGTCCCGTAGCTGACCGCCCTAGGATCGAACACCACCATCACCACCTCGGTGTGACCGGTGCCGCCGCTGCACACCTCCTGATAGGTCGGGTTGGGGGTGATCCCCGCGCCGTAGCCGGCGGCGGTGACATAGACACCTGGAACCTTCCAGAAGATGCGCTCCACGCCCCAGAAGCAGCCCATGGCGAACACGGCTGTCTCCATGCCGTCGGGATAAGGCCCCTTCAGCGGATGACCGTTGATGAAATGGGTCTGCGCGGTCGGGATCGCCGCCTCGCGGCCAGGCAGAGCGCTGTTGACGGTGGGCAGATCCAGGGACTTCTTGGCGAACAGCATGGCGGGGCCTCGGCGGAAAAAGGGTCCCAGCTGATATATGTGCTCTCGTCCCACATTTCATCCCTCATGAGCGCTTGCCCCGGAAAGCCCCATGAGTATATTGCGCGCCTTCCTGCGAAGGGGGGCCTCAACCGCTCCCGATTCCGTGCGCATGGTGAGGTGGCCGAGTGGTTGATGGCGCACGCTTGGAAAGCGTGTTTAGGTGAAAGCCTAACGAGGGTTCGAATCCCTCTCTCACCGCCACGCACCCCCGCAAACTTGCTCGCGTTACAGGCCTGTTTCCTAAGCCTGCGTTTTCGCGCGCCTGTTGCCGCAGAAAGCCGTTCGCTCACGCGCAAATCCAACAGGAAGTCGGGTAGCGACGCAGGTTCAAAGACCGCGCCTGTTACTCCGTTATTCGACGGCCAGCGCATCATTCCAGACGGTTCTGGTCAAGCCAGGCCCGGACCAGCTCGATCTGCGGCAGCATGCGTTCCACCATGTCCCTGGGAATGGCCCCCGTGGCCTGCTCGAGGAATGGAAATGCGGCGCGCATCGACTCCTCGCGGGCGGCCTTGCCCTGGGGCGTGAGGAGCACCCGCTTCGAACGGCCATCGACCGCATCAGGCTCAATCCGGATGAAGCCCTTCTCCTGGAGCCTTGCCAGCGTGCTGGTCATCGTCCCGCGGGTGACCTGAAGGACGGCGGCAAGCTGCGCGGGCGTCTTGTTGTCACCCATGCGCACGCTGTGGTTCAGGACCGTGAATTGGGCGCGTGTCAGGCCATGCGGCAGCACGCGTTCAAAGGCCGTTTCCGCCAGCTGGTTGATGATGCCGATTTCGGTGAGCAGGCGAAACAGCAATTGCTCATGCGAGGGCTTGTCAGCATGGGGCTCCGCAGGTTCAGGCAAGGTGGGCGTCCAGTCCGCGTCGGGGTGTCGGCCCAACCTCGGGGCCATAGCCGATACGATAGAGCATCTGGATGCGCTTGCCGCCGGCGAGCAGATCATGCACCTCGCGGTACAGGTCCTTCATCTCGGCATATTCCTGCAGCGACTGGCTCCATGGATGGACGCCGAGTCCGAGGCTGGTTGCCTTCAGATTGATCCGCACATAGGCGCGACCGGCGTTTATCTGATCGATCCGCGACCGATTCTCGTTCGTGATCCAGCCAAAGGCGCGCGCGGACAAAGCCATGGAGCGATAGAGCTCCAGTCCTTGCTGGAAGGCCGTCGACTTCGGATCCGCAAGGGTCTCCCGCGTCATGAAGCCCAGCCGTCGCCCGGCCTCGAAGATCGGCCCCTCCAGCTCGATGCCGTCCGGATTGGCCGACACTTCGGCTGCACCAATCCGCATGAGATCTACAGATTCCTGGTTAGTCGCCGGCGTTGTCGCCTCTTTCTGGTGTGCGTGCCACGTCAGGTCACGCAGTCGCTCGGCCAGACTGGTGTTGCCGATGGTCGCCGACGCCGCGCTGAACACGCGCCCTGCCGCCGCAATCTGCTGGAGCGCGGGGGCCGGAACGTCCCGGGCCTCATAGACGTCCTTGTTCGAGCGCCGGGCGAGGACCTGCGCAAACAGCGGGTCGGGACTGACGCCGCCCTTCGTGAAGGACACGTGCGCCACAGGCCGCCGGTCAAGCGTCTTCATGTCCTCGCCTGCAGGGAAGGGCGTGATCGTCGCCTGATATCCGTCCTGCGCGGCGGCCAGGACCAGCAGTTCGAGGAAGGCGCCGCAGCCGATGGTGATCTGCCGGTCAAAAGGGTCAGTGGCCGGCAGGCGGCGCTGGAGGTCGCAATAGAGGGTAAGGGCGTCCTGCCCTTCGAGCCTGACCAGCCAGGGCTGGCGATTGTGCGGGTTGGGTGCAAGCAAGGCATAGGACAGCGCGCGGCGACGGAACTCGGTGTACTGGCCGGCCTTGCGCCAGGGTTGGCGCGCGGCCTCGGAGGGGCCGCTCATGGCAATGACGCCACCGCCGGCTACCGCCGCCAAGACGACCCCACCCCCGATCAACTTCAGAACATTGCGACGCGATGTCATGAATGACGCCCCTCATTTGATACCATACCATATTGGTTTGATACCAAACCTTTGTCAAGACCACGCGACGGGAGCCCTGCTTTTCATGGGTTGGGCATGTTGTCGGGGGCTTGGGGCCGGATCCCTGCCTGGATCACCCCGCGCCCGGCCGTCAGTGCCTGGTCCCCTGATGAAACGCGGCATGGGTTGCCGCGTCGCCGACACCGCCGCATAAATCCCTATGGCTTCAAGCCGGGCGCCTTGGTTCAGGATACCCCTATGCAGTTTGACGACGTTATCCTGGGTCGCCGGAGCATCCGCGGTTACAAGCCCGATCCCGTTCCCCGGGCCCTGATTGAGGAAATCATCGGCCTGGCGATGCGCGCGCCATCGTCGATGAACACCCAGCCGTGGAATTTCTACATCATCACGGGCCCGCCGCTGGAGCGGATCCGCGCTGGCAACACCGAGCGAACCCTGGCCGGCGTGCCGCAGTCCCGGGAGTTTCGGACCGGCCAGACCTTTGGCGGCCAGCACCGCGACAGACAGGTTGGGGTCGCCAAGCAGTTGTTCTCGGCCATGGGGATCGAGCGCGATGACAAGGATGCCCGCCAGGACTGGGTGTTGCGCGGCTTTCGCCAGTTCGACGCGCCGGTCTGCGTTATCGTCACCTATGATCGCGTCCTCGACGGCAGCGACGACACGCCGTTTGACTGCGGTGCGGTCGCCACCGCTCTGGTCAATGCCGCCTGGTCGCGCGGCCTCGGCGCAGTGATCAACAGCCAGGGAATCATGCAGTCCCCGGTGGTTCGCGAGCATGCCGGCATTGCCGACGACCAGGTGATCATGAAAAGCATCGCCCTGGGCTGGCCCGATGAGAGCTTCCCGGCCAATGCCGTGGTGTCGCAGCGCAAGTCGGTGGCGGAAGCGGCGGTGTTTGTCGGTTTTGGCGATTAACGGCGGTGGCGAGGTGCCTCGGACGCCGGCTCCGCGGGCCGTACACTTGGCTCTGGAGACACTGTGAAGCGAACCCGCCGCTCAATATCGCAGCAAGCTTCAACAGGACTGGCTTTGGCATGGCCCTTTGTGGCCAGGTTGCTAAGGTGACCCGACTGAAGTGGGGTGTCGGCTATCCGCGCTGATGGAACAAACAGCGGCCAAAGGCCCCTAGGAACCTGGCGCTTGGCGGCCTTTGCCCTGCCCTGCGTTCCGGTGGCGGCGATGCTCATGCCCGTCGTCGTCTATCTTCCCAACTACTACGCCACGGATCTGGGCGTCAGTCTGGGTGCTATCGGACTAGCCTTCGGCATCGTCCGACTTTTCGATTTGTGGCTGGATCCGACCCTCGGGTTCCTGATCGACAGGACGAACACGCGCTTTGGCCGGTTCAAGCCCTGGCTGGTGGCCGGCCTGCCCATTGCCGTGCTCGCGGTCTGGATGCTGTTCATGGCGCGCCCGGGGATCGACGGAAGTTATATCCTGGTCTGGCTGATCCTGGGTTTTCTGGGCCAGTCGATGGCGTCGATGGCGCACGTCACCTGGGCGGCCCGGCTGGCTCCGGAATATGGACAGCGCGCGCGCGTGTTCAGCTGGTGGCAGGGTTTCACCGTCGCGGGCATGCTGATCGTGCTGGCCATGCCGCCGCTGATGAAAATCGGCTTTGGCCTCGATTATGGTCAGGGCGTACGGGCCATGGGCTGGTTCGTCGTGTTGAGCCTGCCGGTGGCCATCCTCGTGGCGCTGTTCTCCATCCACGAACCGGAGTCGCCGCCGAACATCCGCTCTACCACTTGGCGCGACTATGCGGATCTGCTGCGCCGGCCATCGATCATGCGACTGCTCGCGTCGGATATTCTTCTGGGAACGGGCCCGGTCATCGCCGGAACACTGTTCTTCTTCTATTTTGACGCCATCCGCGGCTGGGACCGTTCCGAAGCCGGCCTGCTGCTGCTGCTCTATTTTATCGGCGCACTGCTCGGCGCGCCCCTTTGGGGGCGGCTTGGAGAGGCGATCGGCAAGCATCGCGCCCTGGCCATCGCCGCAGTCGCCTATGCCGTCGCACAGGTGTCGGTGTTGATCGCGCCAGAGGGCCTGGCCTGGGGGATCGTGACCATGATCCTTGCCGGCCTGCCCTACAGCGCGGGGCCGATCCTGCTGCGCGCCATGATGGCCGACCTGGGTGACGACGAGCGCCTCAGGAGCGGCGTGGATCGCAGCGGTCTCATGTTTGGTTTGCTGAGCGGGGCGGTAAAGATCGGCTCAGCGGTCGCGGTTTTTGCTTCCGTCAGCGCGCTGGAGTTTTTTGGGTTCAAGGCTGACCTGGGGGCCGAGAATGCGGCACTGGCACTCCTGGTGCTCTCGGTCAGCTTCGCCGTCGTGCCCGCCCTTTTGGCGATTGCTGGCGCTGCCCTGATCGTCGGTCACACAATGGACAAGGCTGCGCACGATACGATCCGCAAGGCGCTTTTGGTGCGCGATGCCGAGCAGAGCTCACGCGCATCGGCACTTGGATCGCCGCCCTGAAGGCGCGCGATCTAGAGCTCTTTCCGACCTGATGGCTTCATCAGGGTCGGACGAAAAGGGCTATAAATCAGAAGTTTAGAGCGTTTTTCGATCCGATAGCCGTTTCACACTTATCGGAAAACGCTCTTGAGGCGATCGGGGAGCTGTCAGGTTCACCGCCCAGCGGCGACCTGTTAGCGCCGTCCAGGGTGGGGCGCGTTTGGCCGGTGGTTCGCCAAAAGGCGTCGGGAGCAGGTTGCGGTCCGGGACGCAGTAGGTGGAACCGGGCGGCACGATGTTCGCCGCAGAGATCCGCCGCAAGCGCGTCGATCACATGCGAACCCGCTCCCATTGGCGCTGGCATCCGGACGAGGTCTACGTCGGCATCAACGGAGAAATGCACGACCTTTGGCGAGCCGTCGATTGCGAAGGCGGAGTGCTGGAATCCTTTGCCACAAAGACCCGGGACAAGGCTGCCGTGCGGAAATTCATCAGGAAAGCCCTGAAGCGTCACGGTCGCCCCAGGGTCAGCGACCATCGCCCAATGGAGACGCTCGCCGGTTGACGATGAGCCCCTGCCCTAATCGCGCCTGGTGAAGACAAGCCGGCGCTGGACTGACAGTACCAGCGGCTTTTGACGCGCATAGCTCCGGGTCGACAGAGAGGGCGGAAAATAGTCGACGTTGAAATGGCAGGCCTCGCCATAGGTCGCCGTGGCCTCTGCGCAGCCGGCGGCCAGTGTGGCGGGCGAGGGCTTTGCCCCCTGATCGATCCAGGCCGTCATGCCCCGCAGCAGGGCCGCGTACTGCGGCGTCGCCAGCTTGCTGTGCTCGTCCTCGTCGGTGAAGGACTGTACCAGCAGGTTCGAGGCTCCGGCCTTGGCCACCGTGTCGCGGAAGGCGTGTTCCAGTTCAACGAAGGCGGTCGGATCGTTGATGGCGTGCATTGTCAGGGTCGGGACGGTCAACTCGCCGGACAGATCGCTATCCTCAGAAAGGCGTCTGACGCCCTCAGGGTCAGCGGCGAAGCGGGTAACGTCGCGATTGAGCGCAGAATCATCGTCCGAGCCGACATAGCGCACGCCCACGTTCGAGAATGGGTTCTTGCCGCCGAGGCGCAGATTGACGATGTCGGCGAAGGTGAAGGTGGCCCAGGAAAGGTGACTGTCCAGCGTCCGCTCAGGAATGCGGATGACCGCCAGGATGTTCTCTAGCGCTCTGGCCTGCTGAGGCGTGCGCTCAGCGACCGGTTTGTCCAACCCGGTGCAGGCGTTCAGACGCTCGTCCAGATCCTTGTTCTTCAGCGTCGAGCCAACAGGCAGACCCTGCCAAAGGGGATAAGCCGGCTCGCCCGCCGCTGGATGGTTGCCACAATAATACTGGTAGACGGCCCGCAGATCGGCGCGGAAGTCGTAGGATCGGACTCCGCCCCCAACCACACCATTGGTCAGAATGACCCCGTCATAGACCGACTTGCCGTCCGCATCCTTGCTGTAGAGTTCGGCAGTCCTGACCGCGACGTTCGCGCCCCAGGACTGGCCGTGCAGCAGGGTGCGCTTGGGGCGGCCGAACTTTTCCCAGAAGATCTTGCGCAGGCTGTCGGTGTCTGCCGCGGCGCTGCGCACGCCAAAGCCCGAACGGCGATAGTTCGAGCCGGCCCAGGCGAAACCCTCGGCCACGGTGACCGAGAAGCGCTGCAGGTCGTCGATGGCGTCGTCCGGCTTGGGCGCTTTCAGACGTGGACCACCATGGGCGTGCACCACCAGAGAGCCGTTCCAGGCCTTGGGAATGGCAATCCAGTACCAAGCGCCATTGACGTCCTGGCCCGAAAGGCAGCGGGTCTCAGCAGGCAGACCTTCGGGACAGGCCCTGGTCTCCTGAGCATTGACGCCGCCGGCCACGAGCGTGAGACCCAGGGTCAGAGCGACGCGGCGAACGGCTTGGATCATCCACATCATCGGCGGGCGAACTCACTCGCGAAAGAATGGGCGACCGGTCGCGCTGCTGGGGAGCGAGACGACCGGTCGCAGCTCAACCGTCAGAACGACTTGCTGACGTTGAAATACCAGTAGCGGGCATAGGGATTATAGAGCGATCCGATAAAGCCGCTCGACGACAGGGGCGGATCCTTGTCGAAGATGTTGCGGGCACCCAGTCGTAAGCGGGTCTCCGACAACAGGCCGTCCTGTTCCTCGAAGCTGTACTGTGCATAGAGGTTCGCGGTCGTCAGCGACTTGACCGTCCACGGCGTGCCGTCGGTGGCCAGGAAGTCGGTATCCAGAACCGAACCCGTGTAGATCACCGAAGCACCGATCTGATACGGCCCGCCGCGCCAGGTCATGGTGCCCGTGCCCTTCCATTCCGGCTTGCCGTTCTTGCGCAGCAGATTGCCCGGATCAGTCAATGGCGTGGCCGGATTGATGGTTCGAGCCGCACGAGCGTCGAACAGCGCCTGGATCGGCGGGGCCAGGTCCTGGCTGAACTTGTCCATGTAGGTTGCATCGATATTGACCGAGAAACGCCCAAAGCCCTCGGTGCGCTGGCTCCAGTTCAGGCCGACGTCGACGCCGCTGACCGTCTGGGGTTGCAGGTTCTTGAACTGGTCACGGATCTCCAGAATCTGGCCGACCGGCGCCAGGCCGGTGCCATTGAACAGGGCGACATCATCCACGGTTGGCGCCGCACGGATGACATTGGCGTTGTTCGAGCCGCTTACCCGGGCCAGGTAATCCTGGACGGAGATGTTGGTCGATCCCAGCGTGCCGACAATGCCGTCCTGCTCGATCTGCCAGCGGTCAACCGTGAAGGTGAAACGACCGAAGCGCTCGGGAACGAAGGTCGGCTGAAGGACCAGGCCCACCGAATAGCTTTCGCTTTCCTCGGCCTTGAGGTCGGGATTGCCCGCCGTGGTGAAGCGGATGCCGACCCCACGCGTACAGGCGCTGAAGGTGGCGATGCGGCCGGCCTTGAGGTCGGCTTCGCAGCGGTAGAAGTCGGTTACGGTGTTGGTCCGTGAATAGCTGAACGGGTTGGTGGTCTCCAGGTTCGGAGCCCGGAAACCCTGTTGCCACGAGCCACGCACCCGTACGCCGTCGACGACATCCCAGGCAAAGGCGATCTTGGGCTTAGCGACCGACCCGAAGTCGCTGTACTCCTCGAAGCGGCCGGCCAGCTGTATGTCGACACGCCGCACCAGCGGGATCTTCATCTCTGGCGAGACCAGCGGCAAAGCAAACTCGATGAAGGCCGAGCCGACATCACGCGAGCCCTTGGTGCTGGGCGTGTCATTGACGCCCGTGACATTGCTTCTGCTGGTCAGCCCGGTGACAGGATCGGTGAACGGCGTGCGACCGTCGAGCATGGGGTCGCGGCGGTCCTGCTGGGTTTCATGGCGGAACTCGACGCCGGCCGCGACGCCGACCTCCCCGGACCAGATCGTCAGCAGGTCGGGCTTGGAGACCTTGAAGTCGGCGAGGGTCAGGGTGGTGGTTGAGTGGCGCTTGAGCCGGAAGCGGATCGCGTCCAGCGCGGCAGCGGAGCTGGGCGTGCAGTCGCGACCGCCCTCACCGTCAAGGCACCCGCCATTGAAGGGGTTGTAGGCATCGGGTGTCGACAGGGCCAGCTGGGCGGCCAGCTTGGCGCTGTCGATGCCGTCAGACTCGTCCTTTGCGTCGGCCTTTGAATAGAGCAGCGCCGAGTCCCAGGACCATCCGAGCTGCTCGCCCTTCAGGCCGCCCAGGAAGCGGGTCTGATAGTTCTCGACCTCGACCTTGTTCGGACCCAGATCGTTGAAGCGATAGTTGGTGAAGGTCACCGCGCGGCCGGTCACCGGGACGTTGGTCAGGTTGGGCAGCCGGTTGGGATTTGCCGCGCCATTGGCGAAGGTCACCGGGCCGAAGGGGTTGTAATAGTTGGACGCCGGCACGCCGATCGCCACCAGGCTGGTGCCCTGCGTCGTCAGGCCTTCGGATTGCGCATGATAGAGGCCGATCTCGCCGTACGCGGTCAGGGTCTCGCTGAGATCAAGGTGGCCGTTCAGGAACACATTCTGGCGGCTGATCTTGGGCGCAACGGTCGTGGCGTCATTCTGCGGCGCGTTGTAGCGCAGGAAGTTGGCGGTGCTGCCGGTGGCCAGATTGCCCGACCCCAGGCAGAGGCCGTTGGCCAGCTGAGCCCCACAGCCGACGATATTGTTGGGCTGGATGTGACCAGAGCCGCCCGCCGTCGTCAGCGCCGTCGTGCCCTGCCGGATCACTCCGCCGGCCGCAACGACCGTGAAATTGGCGAAGGAGTTCTGGTTGCCGCGGTTATCGGGCGCGGCGCTGTCGGTGTAGCGCGGATCGCTGTCAAACAACGGGCGCAGATCCTGGGTCGCCGTATAGGGGCGGTCGCTTGGCCGCTGGGCTGAGCGCTCGGTAAAGTTGGCGTTGATCGAGATATTGCCCCGCCCGCCGGCAAAGTTCTTGCCGCCGAAGATGTTGCCGCTGAACTCCTTGCGATGGGTGCCCTCGGCCCCACCGTACTGGGCATCGACCGTCAAGCCGTCGAAATCGGTCTGCAGAACGGAGTTGACCACGCCGGCCACCGCGTCGGCGCCATAGATCGCGGCCGCGCCGTCACGCAAGATCTCAAGCCGCTCCAGGTTGGCGGTCGGGATGGCGTTGGCGTTGTAGCCCAGCAGCGGCACGGTACCCGACGACTGGCTGGTCGGGTGCGCGACCAGGCGGCGGCCGTTCAGCAGCACCAGGGTGTTGCCGACGCCCAGACTGCGCAGGTTGATCGAATTGACGTCGCCCCGTGTCGAGTTGCTGGTCTGGGCCGCGTTGCTGGGATTGATGAACACATCGCCCATGGCCGGGATAACCCGGAACAGGTCGTCGCCCGAAACCGCGCCCGTGGCGGCGATCTGGGCGTTGTCCAGCACCGTGACCGGCAGCGAGGCCGTGGTCTTGGCTCCCTTGATTTGGCTGCCGACGACGACGATTTCGTCGACGCTGACGGCTTCCTCGCCGGCGGGCGCTTGTTGAGCGTGAGCAGCGGTCGCCAGCAAGGCGGCGAGGGCTGCGCCCTGGATCAGGCTGTGGCGGAACTTGGTATGCATGTTTCTCCCCTGGATATCTTTTTCTTGTGGTCCGCGGTCTAGGGCGCGGAGGGCGCGTCGATGGCGACCGGCTTGGGCGGTGGCGCGTCCGGCGCCCCCAGCGCGATCTTCAGCTGGTCGACGTCCAGCGCCTTTTCCCAGCGCGAGACCACGATGGTGGCGACGGCGTTGCCGATGAAGTTGGTCAGGGCCCGGCACTCGCTCATGAAGCGGTCGACGCCCAGGATCAGGGCCATGCCGGCCACCGGCACCGAGGGCACCACCGACAGGGTGGCGGCCAGGGTGATGAATCCGGCACCCGTGACGCCCGCAGCGCCCTTGGAGCTGAGCATGGCCACGCCCAGCAGCAGCAATTGATCGCCCAGCGACAGATGCACGTTGCAGGCCTGGGCGATGAACAGCGCCGCCAGGGTCATGTAGATGTTGGTGCCGTCCAGGTTGAAGCTGTAGCCGGTGGGCACCACCAGCCCGACCACGGACTTGGCGCAGCCGGCCTTTTCAAGCTTTTCGACCAGGCTGGGCAGCGCTGCTTCGGACGAACTTGTGCCCAGCACCAGCAGCAGCTCGGCGCGCAGATAGCGCATCAAGCGGAAGATCGAGAAGCCGTTCAGCCAGGCCACTACGCCCAGCACCAGCACCACGAAGGCGATTGAGGTCAGGTAGAAGGTCGCCACCAGCCCGGCCAGATTAGCGATCGAGCCGATGCCGAACTTGCTGATCGTGAAGGCAAATGCCCCGAAGGCACCGATCGGCGCGGCCTTCATCACGATGTGAACCAGCTTGAAAAAGGCCTGGGCGACGTTTTCTAGAAGGTCGACCACCGGCCTGGCCGGTTCGCCGACCATGGCCAGCGACACGCCAAACAGGATCGAGAAGAACAGCACCTGAAGGATCTCGCCCTCCGCGAAGGCGCTGACCACGGTGTCGGGAATGATGTGCATCAGGAAGCCGATGATCGACTGATCGTGGGCCTTGGACGCGTAGGTCGCCACCTTGCCGGCGTCGAGGCTGGCGGGATCGATGTTCATGCCCGCGCCGGGCTGAACCACATTGGCGACGATCATTCCAAGGATCAGGGCCAGGGTCGAGAAGAAGAAGAAGTAGATGAAGGCCTTGCCGGCCACACGGCCGACCTTTTCCAGGTCGCGCATTCCGGCGATGCCGGTAGCGACGGTCAGGAAGATCACCGGCGCGATGACCATCTTCACCAGCTTGATGAAGGCGTCGCCCAGCGGCTTAAGGCCCTCGCCAACCGTCGGCCAGAAATGCCCGATCAGGGCGCCCAGGATGATGGCGGCCAGCACCTGAGCGTAGAGCTGCCGATGAAGACCTTTTTTCTTCGCAGGAGCCGGCATGGTGGTGTCGATACGCATATTGCTTGCCCTGCGACCGTCGATGGTCGCGCTCCCATCCGATGAAGTCCCTTGGTGTCGAGACCTGAAAGGACGATCATTTGTCGCCCACGCTGGCGCAAGCAAATGACGAGAGTTTCCTATCCCCTTGTCCGTACTAGAGTTTGCGCCAAGGGCGTCTGATACGGCCAAGGGTGGGCGAGCGCTTTTTCGCTCCGGCTTGCGACGTTTTGTGCGAAAATCCGCACAAAATGACGCCGAGCGAGTTTGGAGAGTCTGGATGGCTCGACCAAAAGACCCCGAGACGCGACGCTGGCTGGTGTTCGTGGCCATCGCCATTGCCTTGACGGTCGTCGCGACCTTGATGGCCGGCGAAGTGGCGGGCAAACGGGTGCGTCAGGATCTGGCGCGCCAAGCCCAGTCGTCGGCCATGCTGCACGCTGCAGTGCTGCGCAGCGAACTCGCCAAGCATCGCTCCCTGCCCTTCGTGCTGGCCCAGGACCCCGACGTCGCCTCGACCCTGCGAAACGGCGGCCCGGCCAGTATCGACGCTCTCAATCGCAAGCTGGAGACCCTCAGCCAGGGTACCGGCGCAGCGGTGATCTATGTGCTGGACGCCAAGGGCATGACGATCGCGGCCAGCAACTGGCGGATGCCGACCAGCTTCGTTGGCTCGCACTATGGCTTCCGCCCCTACTATCAGGACGCCCTGGCCAAGGGCGTGGCCGAGCTATTTGCCCTGGGTACGGTCAGCCGACGCCCTGGCCTGTTCATGGCGCGCCGGGTCAGTGATGCGACGGGCGTCGCGGGCGTCGTGGTGGTTAAAGTCGAGTTCGACGCACTGGAGGATGACTGGTCAACCTCTGAGCCCGCCCTCGTCGCGGACCCTGACGGCGTGGTGCTGGTCACCAGCATCCCGGCCTGGCGTTTCGCAGCGCTCGGCTCTATTGGCATGAAGACCCAGAACGCCCTGCGCGCCAGCCACCAGTTCGGCGAGGCGGCGTTCCCGCCCTTGCCCCTGAGCGCGACCCTGGTCGCGGGGGCCAAGCCGGCGTTGATATCGGGAAGCCTGCCCAAGGCCTCGGCGACCCGCTTCATGGCCGCGAGCACGGCGGTGGGTGCCTCGGGCTGGACGGTCTTCACCCTGACCCCAACGGGCCCATCCCTGCAGACGGCGGTGACCGCGGCGCGGGTGCTGGCCCTGACCATCGCGCTGATCCTGACGGGCCTTGGCGCCGTACTGCTGCGTTGGCGAGGCCTGTCGGCCGCCCGCGACGCGCGTCAGGAAGCGGCCAGGATCGAACTGGAGGGCCGGGTCGAAGACCGCACCGTCGAACTGCGTCGCGCCAACGACCAGCTTCTCGTCGAGATGGACGAGCGCCGCCGGGCCGAGGCTCATGTCCAGCTGATGCAGGACGAACTGGTACAATCCAACAAGCTGGCCACCCTCGGCCAGATTGCCGCCGGCGTCGCCCATGAGATCAACCAGCCCGTCGCCGCCATCCGCACCTATGCCGACAACGCCGCCGTGTTCCTGGACCGTCAGCAGAGCGATCCGGCGCGCGCCAACCTTGCCCTGATCGCCGCTCTGACCGACCGCATCGGCATGATCACCAACGAGCTCCGATCGTTCGCTCGCAAGACCAACGCTCCGCCTCAACCCATGCGCCTGGGCGACGCCATCGACGGCGCCCTGCTGCTGATGGGCGCGCGCCTGCGCCAGCACGATGTCGCGGTCGAGCGCTCCGGCGAGCATGAGGGCCAGCTGGTGCTGGCCGAGCGTTTTCGGCTGGAACAGGTGCTGGTCAATCTGCTGCAGAACGCCGTCGAAGCGCTGGAGGGCGTCGCCAATCCTCGCATCGCGCTGCGGGTCGTCCTGCGCCGGGGCCAGGCGCTGTTGCTCGTCAGTGACAACGGTCCCGGCGTCAGCGAAGTGGCCGCCGCCACGTTGTTCACGCCGTTCGCCACCACCAAGCTTCGCGGCCTGGGCCTGGGCCTGGTGATCTCGCACGACATCGTGGCTGAGTTCGGCGGCGACCTCAGGCTGGAGACGACCGCCACGCCTGGCGCAGTCTTCGTCATCACGCTTCGGAAAGCCAAATGATCCCCGAACTCCTGGTCAACCAGGTCGCCTTCATCGACGACGACAACGACCTTCGGGCCGCTAATATTCAAGCGCTGCAACTGGCCGGCTTCGACGTACTGGCCTTCGCCTCGGCCGAGGCGGCGCTCAAGGTTGTCGGGCAAGACTTCCCTGGGGCCGTGGTCAGCGACATCCGCATGCCGCGCATGGACGGCCGCCAGCTGTATCGGAAGCTGAAGGATGAGGATCCCGATCTGCCGGTCATCCTGATCACCGGCCACGCGGATGTCGCCGAGGCTGTGGAGGCCATGCACGAGGGCGTCTACGACTTCGTGGCCAAGCCCTACGCCGCCGACCGCCTGATCGCCAGCATCCGGCGCGCGCTGGAGAAACGCCGGCTGGTGCTCGACAACCGCCGCCTTCGCGCCACGGCCGACAGCGCCCAGGCCGACTGGCCGCTGATAGGCCAGACACCTGTCATGGACCGCTTGCGCGCCACTCTGCGCCAACTGGCCAACGCCGATGTCGATGTGCTGCTGGAGGGCGAAACCGGGGTCGGCAAGGAACTGGCCGCCCGCGCCCTGCACAATTGGGGTCGTCGGCGCAATCGCGAGTTCGTCGCCGTCGACTGCGCCGCGCTCCCGGCGGGCGCACTGAACAGCGAACTTTTCGGGCACGAGCTTGGCGCTTTCGACGGTGCGGTTCGCCAACGGGTCGGACGCATCCAGCAGGCCGACCGGGGCACACTTTTCCTCGACGAGATCGAGACCCTGACACTCGAAGCCCAAGGCAAGTTTCTGCGGGTTCTGGAGGAGCGCGAGGTTACGCCCCTGGGCTCCAACCAGGTTCGAACCCTGGACCTTCGCGTCGTCGCCGCCGCCCAGTCGGACCTGTCCGGGGCGGTGAAGGCAGGGACATTCCGAGAAGATCTCTTCCATCGCCTGGACGTCGTGCGCCTCCGCATCCCCCCGTTGCGCGAGCGGCGCGACGACATCCCGCTCCTGTTCGCGCACTTCCTGGCCCGCGCCTGCGAACGGCTCGACGGCCCGCCGCCGGTGGTTGACGACCATGTGCGCTGGCACCTTCACAATCACATCTGGCCCGGCAATGTGCGGGAGCTCAGCCACTACGCCCAACGCGTCGCCCTTGGGTTGGCCGGCGAAAACGGGATAGGCGCAACGACCGAGCTCGCGCCCTTGCCCGAGCGCGTCGCGACATATGAGGCTCGGGTCATTGAGGAGACACTGGCTGCCAATGCGGGCGATATCCGCTCGACACTTGAGGTGCTGCGCATCCCGCGCAAGACCTTTTACGACAAGGTCGAACGACACGGCATCGACCTGACTCGCCACCGTCGAAAGTAGTCAAGCGCGGTGGCGCTGTACGCGTCTGGGCCGGTGCCGACACCTAAAAGAGCGAGCGTCCGGCATGACGGCCTCCACCTTTGCGCCTATAGCGGGGGTCATGTCAGACTCTCTCTCCCGCGCCGCCGCCGAGGCGATGGACGCCGCCGATCCGCTGGCCGCCTTCGTCGCCGAGTTCGCCTTGCCCGAGGGCGTGGTCTATCTGAACGGCAACTCGTTGGGCCCCGCACCCAGGGCCGCCCTGGCGCGCGTCGCACAGTCAGCGCAGGAGGAATGGGCCGACGGCCTGATCACCAGCTGGAACAAGGCCGGGTGGTTCGCCCTGCCCTATCGCCTAGGCGATCGTCTGGCCGGCCTGATCGGCGCCGGCCCGGGCGAGGTCGTGCTGACCGACGGGACCAGCCTCAATCTCTTCCGCGTCGTGTCCGCCGCCCTGGCCATGCGTCCGGATCGCCGGGTGATCGTCATGGAGGGCAGCAACTTCCCGACCAACAATTACATGGTCCAGGGGCTGATCGAGTCGCTGGGCAAGGGTCACCAGATCCGCTTCGCCGAGAAGGACGCCATTGACGCCGTCATCGACGACGATGTCGCCGCCGTCGTGCTGACCCAGGCCCATTACAAGACCGCTCATGTGCTCGACATGGCCGGGATCACCGCCAAGGCCCACGCCCATGGCGCTCTGGCCGTCTGGGACCTGTGTCACAGCGCCGGCGTCATGCCGGTCGACCTCAACGGCTGCGACGCGGACTTCGCCGTGGGCTGCACCTACAAGTACCTGAACGGCGGTCCGGGCAGCCCGGCCTTCCTGTTTGTCGCCGGCCGCCACCAGGGCGCGGCGGTCCAGCCGATGACCGGCTGGTGGGGCCACGGCGCGCCGTTCGCCTTCGACCGCGACTATCGCCCCGCCGAAGGTATCGGCCGCATGCTGACCGGCACCCAACCGATCCTCAGCATGGTCGCAACCGAAGCCGGGATCGACATGACCCAGCGAGCTGGAACCATGGCCATCCGCGTCAAGTCGCTGGCGCTGGGCCGACTGTTCCAGGATCTGATGGAAGCCCGTCTGGCCGACGCGGGCTTCATGCTCTGCAGCCCAACCAACGCCGCCGACCGTGGCGGCCACATCGCCTATGATCATCCGTCGGGCTATCCGATCATGAAGGCCTTGATCGCGCGCGGCGTGATCGGCGACTTCCGCGCGCCGGCCACCCTGCGTTTCGGTTTCGCGCCGCTGCACCTGCGGTTTGTCGATATCTGGGACGCGGTCGACCGTTTGGTCGTGGTCATCGACAAGCAGATCTGGCGCGAGCCGGCCTACGCGGCCATCGACGCCGTCACCTGACGACGAGGCGGCCTCAGGACCATCAGGAAATAGGCTGTCGCGGGCGAGACCTGCGAGCCCAAGGCCGCGCCGACCCTGACCTGCCCGTGCGGCGGCGTTACGGGCATCATCAAGGCCATCGGCCGGGGCGCCGCCTGGCGCCCTCGTGCGCACGGGCCAATGTGGTGTGGCAGCTGATGAGCTCGGCATCGAGCCCGCCTCACAGCGGCTCCCGGCCAGCGCGGTGAGTCAGTCCGTCAACATGATCGGCACCACGGCTTCAACGCCGTCGGGGGCGAAAAACAAGGTGGGGCGGCCGCCAAGGTCGGCCGCCAAGCCGCCGTCCAGCAGCCGCGAGCCAAAGCCCTTGCGGACCGGCGGCACAACCGGCGGACCGCCATGCTCCTTCCAGCGCAGCTTGACGTTTCGCCCATCCCCGCTGGGTTCCCATACGATGTCGACGCGACCCTCACTGGTCGAGAGCGCGCCATACTTGACCGCATTGGTGCTCAGCTCGTGCAGGGCCAGGGCGAGCGCCAGGGCGGCTGACGGCCCCAGACGGCCGGCTGGGCCGCTGACGTGAATGCGCGTGGCGTCCGGGCCGACAAAAGGCTGGATGGCGCCGAGGACAATATCGTGGACCGCCGCCCCCTCCCAGCTTTCGCGGGTGAGGATATCGTGGGCCACAGACATCGCCATGATCCGATCCAGCAGCAACTCACGCGCTGCGCCGGCGGTCTGGCCCTCGCGCAGGGTCTGGCGGGCGATCGATTGCACCGAGGCCAGAGTGTTCTTGACCCGGTGATTGAGCTCGTTGATCAGCAAACGCTGGCGCGTCTCGGCGGCGCGCAACTCGGTCAGATCGATGGCCAGGCCGACATAGCCAAGAAAGCCGCCCGTGGGGTCAAAGCGCGGCTTGGCGCTGACAAACATCCAGCGATACTCTCCGTCAATGCGCTTGAAACGCGCCTCGAACTTATAGGACGACAAAGTCTCGCGAGCGGCCATGCGAGCCCGGGCCACCTGGAGCAGGTCGTCGGCGTGGATCAACTGAATCCAGACATCGCCCAGCAGGCTGCCGGCCTCTATGCCAGCGATCTCGACAAAGGCCTGGTTGACGAACTCGACGCCGCCATCGATCCCCGTGATCCAGACCGGCGCGGGCGCGGAATCGGCCATGCCTCGAAAGCGCGCCTCACTGTCGCGCAGGCGGTCCTCGGCAGATTTGCGCTCGGTGACATCGATCAGCACGCCCAGCAGGGTCTGGCGCAATCCGCTCGAGCCAAGCTTGATCTCGGCGCGCAGTTGATACCAGCGCCAAGCGCCATCCAACCGGCGGTAACGAAACTCGACCTCAAGGAAACGCTCGCCGCCTTTCCAGGCCGCCTGGGCCGCTCGCGCAATGCAGCCCACGTCTTCGGGTTCGAATCCGCCACGCAGCGCTTCGAGGCTGGGCTGCGCATCCTCGGGAAAGCCCAGAAGGCGATAGAGTTCAGGTGAACCGCTCACACGCTCGGTGGTGACGTCATACTCCCACACCGCCATCCGGCCGGCGTCCAGCGCCAGTTGCAGGCGATCGCTGGCCCGGCGCTCGGCCTCCTCCAGACGCTTGCGCTCGGTGATGTCCTGCAGGGAGCCGATATAGCGCACCGCCCGTTCGACGCCCTCGACCTGAGCGAAGATCGCTTCACCATGCGCGACCACATTGCGCACGGCTCCGTCAGGCCGAACGATGCGATACTCGTAGGCTGCCCGCGTGCGGAGCGCTGGATCCAGGGCCTTGGCCGCCATGTCAGCCGCGTGAGGGCTGTCCTCACAGTGGGTAAGGGCCCGGACGTCTTGGAGGGTGATCACCTGATCCGGATCGAAACCGCTGATGACGCGCGCCGCCGGCGAATAGACGATCTGATCTGTCAGCAGGTCCCAGTCCCATATGCCGATGCCGGCGGCGCGGGTGGCGATTTCCAGCCTGATTTCGCTGTCGTTCATGCGGCTCTGGTGGTTTTCCGACGTCGCGGCGCTCTATGGAGTCGATGATGACCGAAGCGATGCGAGGCGTCACCCCGCGCCCTGCACAAACCTTGATCACCCAGGCCCGCGGTCGGTCAAGGAATGAGATTGCCGAGCCCGACGGCTCGTCTAAGGTTCGCCCCATGCAAACGCGCTTTCTCCCCCTCATCGCCCTGGTCATGTGCGCCTGCGGCCCTGCCCCCGACACCCCCGCAGCTCAAGAGGGTTCGAGCCCGCCGGTCGAGACCCGGGCCGCCAATGCGCCGGACCAGAAGCCCGCGTTCGCCGGCCAGACCCGTGCGCCCCGCCAGGTACTGGGCGTGGCCTATAGCGTCGAGACCGTGGTCGGCGGCCTGGACCACCCCTGGGGTCTGGCCTTCCTGCCAGACGGGACCAGGCTGGTTACCGAACGCGCCGGACGACTGCGCCTGGTGGGCGCCGGTGGCCAGTTGTCGACACCCGTGGCCGGCCTGCCTGCGGTCGATGCCAACGGCCAGGGCGGCCTGCTCGACGTGGCGGTCGATCCGAACTTCGCCAGCAACGGCCTGATCTACTGGACCTACGCCCAGACCGGCGACGGCGGCAACGGCACAGCGGCGGCGCGGGGCAAGCTGATCAGCGGCGCCTCCCCGCGCGTCGAAGGCGTGCAGGTGATCTGGAGCCAGACGCCCAAGCTGAATTCCAGCCTGCACTTCGGCGGCCGCCTGGTCTTCGCCGGTGATGGCACGCTGTTCATCACCACGGGCGATCGCTCCACCCTGGAAGGCCGCATGCAGGCCCAGCGTCTGGATGGCGCCTTGGGCAAGGTCGTGCGTATCAACGCCGACGGCTCGATCCCCTCGGATAACCCCTATGTCGGCAAGGCCGGCGCGAGGCCGGAGATCTGGTCCTCGGGCCACCGCAATCTGCAGGCCGCCGCGCTGGATCCGTCGGGCCGTCTGTGGACCGTGGAGCACGGCGCCAAGGGCGGGGATGAGCTCAACCACCCCGAGGCAGGCAAGGACTACGGCTGGCCGACCAGCACCTATGGCGAGGAGTATTCCGGCAAGCCGATCGGCGATGGCATCACCGCCAAGGCTGGTCTGGAGCAGCCGGTCTATTACTGGGATCCGGTTATCGCCCCCTCGGGCATGGTCTTCTATCAGGCCGATCTGTTCCCCGTCTGGAAGGGCAGCATCCTGGTCGGCGCGCTGCGAGGGCAACACGTCGCGCGCCTGACGCTGAAGGATGACAGGGTGGTCGGTGAAGAGCGCCTGTTCGAGGAGCTCGACCAGCGCATCCGCGATGTCCGCGTCGGTCCCGACGGCGCGCTCTACCTGCTGACAGACGCGGACGACGGCAAGCTGCTTCGCGTGGTCCCCAAGCCCTAGGGTCTGGGACATGAGCGCCGACGAGACGGCTGTGAAGCGGGGCTTTCCCTGTGACCCCGCCTGCTCGACCCGCTCTCCAAGCCCTAGAAAGCCGGCACCACCGCACCTTGGTACTTCTGGGCCATGAACGCAGCCACTTCAGGCGTCGTCAGGGCCGCGGCCAGTTTCTGGACGCGAGGGTCGTCCCTGTTGTCGGGACGGCCGACCAGATAGTTCACATAGGGGCTCTTGCTGTCCTCGATCAGCAGGGCGTCCTTGGACGGGTTCAGCTTGGCGTCGAGGGCGTAGTTAGTGTTGATGATCGCCAGATCCACCTGGTTCAGAACGCGCGGCAGGGTCGCGCCTTCCAGTTCCTTGAACTTCAGCCCCTTGGGATTAGCGGCGATGTCCTTGAGGCTCGACAGCGGATTGGCCGGGTCCTTCAGGGTGATGACATTGTTGCGCGACAGCAGCAGCAGGGCGCGACCCTCGGTGCTGGCGTCGTTGGGGATGGCCACGGTCGCGCCCTGCGGCAGCTCGGCGATCGACTTGTACCTGGCCGAATAGGCGCCGATCGGCTCAATGTGGATGCCCTTGATCGCGATCAGGGTCGTGCCCTTGTCCCGGTTGAAGGTCTCCAGATACGGCAGCGTCTGGAAATAGCTGACGTCGATGCGCTTTTCGGCCACCTGGGTGTTGGGCTGGACGTAGTCGTTGAAGACCTTGATCTCGATCTTCAGGCCCTGCTCGGCCAGCTTGGGCTTGATGAACTCCAGCACCTCGGCGTGCGGGATGGCGGTGGCCGCGACGGACAGCGTGTCGCTGCTGGCGCTCGATGCGGCGGGCTTCTGGCCGCAGGCGGACAGTGCAAGAGCGGCAAGACCAAGGGCGACGAGTGCGCGGCGGACGGCCATGAACGGCTCCTTAAGACGATAAACCGAGTAGGGCTTTGCCCGGTTTCCGCGCTTCAATGAAATCAGATTTCCTGATCAGGCTAGAGGGATCGCTTGACCCGCCCCGCGAACCGGCCGCCTGAGTGGCGGATGGCCAAGGAAACCGTCTACATCGTGCAAGCCTATATCGCCGGTCGCGGCAAAGGCTTGAAAGCCGAGCAGCAGATCGGCTGCAAGGACGCCGCCGAGGCGCGCCGCAAGGCCGAGCGACTGGCCCCGCTGCGCGAAGGCGTGGTGGCCTTCGCCGCCTCGGCCGATGTCGAGCTGGGCGACTACGACGAGAACCCCGACATCCTGTTCAAGGCCGGCCGGCTGCCGTTCCCGTTCGACCAGGCCTAGCCCTCATCGTTGGCCGGGCCCTCATCGGCTGACTCGTCGGGTGATCCGTGGATCGCCCAGTTGACGACGAAGTCCGGCGCTTCGCCTGTCAGGGTTGTCACGCCCAGCGGCGTGGCGGTGATCGCCGAGGTCTGGGGCGGCAGGGTGTAGATGTCGCCGTCCTGCTCGCCCAGCAGATCCAGAACGATTCCAGCCTGGTCGTTGGCCTCGATGACCACGCCGAAAAACTGCTGACGCTCAAGCACCTCGCCGTCATCATCCAGGAAGGTCAGGCCCAGCATCAGGGTTTTGCCGATCAGCGCCTGAGCGAAGTCTTCGTCCCAGTGTTCACGGGGCGGCGCGGTGAAGATGGGCGTTTCGTCGGTCATGCACACCTTCTAGCGATGTGACACCCGGCGCACCACCGTGTCGCCGACCATCTGCAGCGCCTGCACCAGGATCAGCAGCAGCGCCACCGTGACCACCATCACGTCGGTCTGGAAGCGCTGATAGCCAAAGCGGATGGCCAGATCGCCCAAGCCCCCCGCCCCGACCACACCGGCCATGGCGGTGTAGGACACCAGGGCGATGGCCGTCACCGTGGCGGCGGCGATGATCCCCGGCATGGCCTCGGGCAGCAGGGCGCCCAGCACCACCTGCCGGCGCCGGGCGCCCATGGCGAAGCTGGCTTCGATCACGCCCTTGTCGACCTCGCGCAGGGCGGTCTCGACCAGCCGCGCAAAGAACGGCGCGGCGCCGGCCACCAGCGGCGGGATCGCGCCCTGCACGCCCAGCGACGTGCCGACCAGAGCCACGGTCAGCGGGATCATCACGATCAGCAGGATCACGAACGGCACCGAGCGCAGGATATTGACCAGCAGCGACAGCAGGCCGTTGGCGGCACGGTTCTCCAGCATCTGACCCTTGCCGGTCAGGAACAGGATCACGCCCAACGGCAGACCCAGGATGACGGTCAGGACCATCGACCCGCCCAGCATGGTAAGGGTGTCGAGGGTCGCCTGGGCGATCTCGGCCCAGTCCACATTAGAGAAGGCAATATTCGAGACGCTCATCGGGCAGTCTCCCCGGACAGTTCATCCACACGCACGCCCTCGGCCTGGAAGCGGGCGATGGCCGCCCCGACGTCGCCGCCGGTAAGGGCCAGGGTCAGCTGGCCATAGGGGGTCTCGCGCAGGCGGTGGATGCGCCCTCCCAAGATGGAATAGTCGACGCCCGTGGCGCGGGCCACCTCGCCCAGCACCGGCTTGTAGGTCGCCTCGCCCCTGAAGGTCAGCCGCACGACGCGGCCGGTCAAAGCGGCGCCGGCGGCAGGCTCGCCATCAGCCTCGCGCACGAAGCGGCGGGCCGTGGCGCTGACCGGATGCAGGAAAACGTCCTCCACCGCGCCGGTCTCGACCACACGCCCGGCCTCCAGCACCGCCACACGGTCACAGACGCGGCGCACCACGTCCATCTCGTGGGTGATCAGCACGATGGTCAGGCCCAACTCACGATTGAGATTGGAGACCAGCTCAAGAATCTGCTCGGTGGTCTCGGGGTCCAGCGCGCTGGTCGCTTCGTCGCACAGCAGGATCTTGGGGCCTGTGGCGAGTGCCCGGGCAATGCCCACCCGCTGCTTCTGGCCACCCGAAAGCTGGGCGGGATACTTGGCGGCGTGATCGGAAAGCCCGACTCGCGCCAGCAGCTCGGCGGTGCGCGCCTTGACCTCAGCAGCCGGTCGCCCGGCCAGCTTCAGCGGGAAGGCGACATTGGCGGCCACGGTCTTGGACGACAGCAGGTTGAAATGCTGGAAGATCATTCCCACCCGGCGACGCAAAGCGCGCAGGCCCTCGACGCCCAGCGCTGTGACGTCGTCCCCGTCCACCACGACGCGACCGTCGGTCGGCTTTTCCAGGCCGTTGATCAAGCGGATCAGGGTGGACTTGCCAGCGCCCGAAGCGCCGATCACGCCGAACACCTCGCCGGCCTGAACCGAGAGGGATACTTCGCTGAGGGCGGCGTGCCCGCCTTTTGCATAGGTCTTGGAGGCGGCCTCAAAGGCGATCACGGCGTCAGGCATCCCGGGCTGGCGGCTCCATGGCGGAGCGTTGGCCCGTAACTAGCGATCCCGACGCCGTTTTCCCAGAGGTGTCTCAGGGCTGGCGCACCACCGCCCCGCCCTTCATCACGAAGACCGGCTTTTCCAGCGTAGTCACGTCGGTCAGCGGATCGCCATTGACGGCGATGATGTCGCCATAGCGACCGACGGCCACCTGGCCCACGTCCTTCTCCTGGCCCAGGGCCTGGGCAGCGTTGAGCGTGGCCGACTGGATGGCCTGCAGGGGGGTCGCGCCATAGCGAACCATCACGGCGAACTGCTTGGCGTTCTGGCCATGCGGATAGATGCCGGCGTCGGTGCCCAGCACCATCTTCACGCCCGCCTTGACGGCCTTGCGGAAGTTCTCGCGCTGCACATCGCCGATCTCGCGATCCTTGCGCAGGTTGTCTTCCAGCACCCCGTTCTTCTTGCCCTCGGCCTGGGTGTAGTCGGTGTTGTAGATGTCCATCGAGAACCAGGTGCCCTTCTGGACGGCCAGCTTGATACCCTCGTCATCGACCAGGCTGACATGCTCGATGGTGTCGACGCCGGCGCGGATGGCGTCCTTGATGCCCGCCGCACCGTGGGCGTGGGCGGCGACCTTCAGGCCCCACATGTGGGCCTCTTCGACGATGGCGGTCATCTCGGCCAGGGACAGTTGCTGCTGGCCCGGCTCGGTATTGCGCGAGAAGACGCCGCCGGTGGCGCAGATCTTGATCACTCGCGCGCCATACTTGCGCACCTCGCGCACCTTCTGCCGGCCCTGTTCTGGGCCATCGGCTACATAGGGGCTCTTCTGGGCCATTGAGGCCGGGAAATAGGTCGAGTCGCAATGGCCGCCCGTCGCGCCGATCGCGTAGCCGGCAGTGACGATGCGGGGTCCCGGCACATAGCCGCCGTCAATCGCCTCGCGCAGGCCCACGTCATTGAAGCGGTCAGCGCCCAGATTGCGGATTGTGGTGAAGCCGGCCTCCAGCGTCGCCTTGGCGTTGGCCGTCTGGATCACGCTCCAGAAGGCGTCGCTGTATTGCAGGCTGTTATAGCCCCCAACCTCCGCCAGGCTGTCAATGTGGACGTGCATGTCGATCAGGCCCGGCAGCAAGGTCGCGCCCGGCAGATCGATCAGTGTGGCGCCGGCTGGAACAGCCAGTTCCCCCTTCTTGCCGACCGCCGTGATGCGGCCGTCAGTGACGATCACCATCGGATTGTCGACATACTTGCCCGACGCCACGTCCAGCAGCCGCGCCGCGCTGACCGCCTCGATCTGCGCCGCCTGGGCTGATGCGCCGGCGCAAAGCGCGCCCATGATCGCCAGAGTCTTGATCCCAACCCGCATGTTCCGTCCCCGTCGATGATTCAGGACGGCGACGCTAGCATGGGATCGCCCCGCGTCGAGGACGGATCAGCGGGTCTTTGGCGGCATCTGGATACTTTCCAGATAGGCGATCAGATCCTTGACCTGATCGGCTTCCAACGCGATCTGCGGCATCTGCGGGTGACCCGTCGAGATCCCTTCGGCGAAGGCTTCCTGCAGATGGGCGACCGGATAGCGCTGGCTGAGGGTTCGAAGCGGCGGAGCCGGCGAAAGACCGCTCTGCCCCGAGGCGCCAACGGCGTGACAGGCCGCGCATCGCGTCTCGACCAGCGAACGCCCGCGCGTCACCGGATCAGCCGCCCCGGCCGGGGTCGCGGCGGCAGCTGCGGGCGTAGACCTCGGCGAACCGGACGTCGCGCAACCCGCGACAAGTAGGAAACTTACGATCAACAGGCGGCGCACGGCGGTCTCCGGGACAGGATGCGTCAGCCACTATTGGGAATGACGACAGGCAGGCTTTGATCCTGGTCAAGGCGAGGTTAGAGCGTTATTCGGCGAAGTGGATACCGGTTCGCCGCCGAAATAACGCGTCAAAACAAGAACCTAGAGCAAACGACATGATTCAATCATGGCGACCTTTACTCTAGCACGCCCGCTTTCGCCCCGGACCGCCATTCGCGTCCGTTTTTCACCGACAGCCGCGCCCTGCGCTCTCGACGGGGAAACCCCAGTCGCGTAAGGCCGTCCCGCTACCTGGGGACATGGCGGAATGGTAGACGCGCCGGACTTAAAATCCGTTGGAGCAATCCGTGTGGGTTCGAGTCCCACTGTCCCTACCAAGGCCCTGAAGGCGTCAGGCCTCCGGCGCGATCTTCTCGATATTGGCCGCGCCGGCCTCCGTCAGTGCCGCCACCAGTTCCTCGACAGCCGCATCGACCTCGACCGGATCTCGGCCGCGCACCACCAGGTTGGCGCCATAGACATCCGGCGGCGAGAAGAACGGATAGCTGCCGAGCGACATGTCGGGATGGGCCTTGGCCACCGCCTCCAACGGGGCGGCGATCAGGCCCTCGCCGGAACCCGTGACGCGAACAGTTTTGCTGATCACCACCGCTCCGGTGCGCAGGCGCGGGCCGACATCGCCCAGCATGCCGCGCATGATCGCGGGCACACCGGCCAGCACGAAGACGTTCTCGATCTGGAAGCCCGGCGGGCCCTGCACGGGGTTCTTCACCAGCGTTCCGCCCTCGGGCACGTGGGCCATGCGACGGCGGGCGGCGTTGGGCTCGCCCCAGCGTTCACGCAGCAGAGCCATGATCTCGGGATGCTCTGGCGCCGTCACCCCGAAGGCCTTGGCGATCGAGTCTGCGGTGATGTCGTCGTGGGTGGGGCCAATGCCGCCGGTCGTGACGACATAATCGTAGCGGGTGCGCAGGGCGTTGACCGCGTCGACAATCTCCTGCTCGATATCCGGCACCACCCGCGCCTCGACCAGATCGACGCCGTAGGTCGCCAGATACCTGGCGATGGCGCTGAGATTGACGTCTTGGGTGCGCCCCGAGAGTATCTCGTCCCCGATGATCAGCACCGCCGCCGTCACCCGATCCTTGCTGGCCGTCATCGCCGCGTTCCCCTACATCGCATCATCGTTCTCCGATCCGACTTAGGGCCGCCATGCTGCTCCCGCAACCGCTCGTTCGCGGCCGTCTCGTCCAGCGGTACAAGCGCTTCTTCGCCGACATGGTGCTGGAGGACGGCCGGGCGATCACTGCCCACTGCCCCAACCCCGGTGCCATGCTGGGCGTCAACCTTCCGGGACAAGGCGCATGGGTGTCGTGGTCAGACGATCCCAAGCGCAAGCTGCCCTGGACGCTGCAACTGGTCGAGGCGGGTGGTGGCCTGGTCGGGGTCAACACAATGCTGCCTAACAAGCTGGTGGCCGAAGCCCTGGCGGACGAGGCCATCCCGGAACTTTCCGGCTACGCAACGATCCGACCGGAGGTTCGGTACGCCGAAGCGAGCCGGGTGGACTTCCTGCTGACCCACCCGGACCGGCCGCCCTGCTGGCTGGAAGTCAAGAATGTCCATCTTTCCCGCACGCAGGGTCTGGCAGAGTTCCCCGACTGCGTGGCGGCGCGCTCGACCCGGCACCTGGCAGATCTTGCGGCGCAGGTGGCGTCCGGCGATCGGGCGGTGGCGATTTTCGTGGTTCAGCGGATGGACTGCGATAGCTTCAAGGCCTGCGAAGATCTCGATCCAGCCTTCGCGCGCGGCCTGACGCAAGCGGTCAGAGCCGGGGTCGAGGTGCTGGTCTATGCGTGCGAAGTGACGACCGGGGGTGTCCGCATCGCGCGACGCATCCCCCTGGCGTCTTAACCGACATGACGGCGAATTAAGCTGCACTCGGCTCGCATCTGACTAACCCTGCGCCTCGAACTCCGGGGGACCGCCGCACATGAAATTCTTAACCCTGACGGCCGTGTGCGCCGTCCTGGCCCTCTCTGCGTGCGGCGCATCCTCGGATGGCAAGGAAAGCGGCATGATGACGGCCGCGCGGGCGGTCTTCGCCTTCAAGGCCTGCACTGACAAGCTTGAGGAGCAATTCGGCCTGGGTCCGGTCGTCGGGGTGACCTCAAACGACATGCACCCGGTCGCGCTCGGCAAGCCCGGTGAATGGGACGTGACCTTCACCGCCGACGTCACCGAAAAGACATCGGGCCGGGTGACCCGCTACAAGGGCGTGTGCCGTGTACGCCGCGACCGGCCGACGACCCTGGACGCGCGCTTCCTGGAAGAGCTCAAGCCCGCCGCCACGCCGGGAGAGGCTCGCCGCATCAATCACTGAACTCGCCGGCCCGCTCGCCTACAGCGCGCCCAGGTCACAGCCTCGGGCCTTCAGGATGGGCCGCATCGCCCAATAGGCTGCCGGGGTCCGCATCAGCGGTATGCGCGGATAGAGATGGTGGATGATGTGGAACTGCATCCCCATGGTCAGAACATTCCCCAGCGGACTTCTGAAGGCCCGGGTATCGCGATAGCGGCCGATCGCCTCGGCCGGGTGGTGCGGGGCGAAGCTCAGGAAGTACTGGATGTAGGTGGCCGCCAGCTGGCGCGGCAACCACCAGATCAGCGCCGCCTCGATCGCATGGCCGCTCCAGGCCAGGGCAAACAGGATCGAAAAATGGCTTAGCCGATAGGCGACGGCGGAGAGCATCGCGCGGCGGGCCTCGTCGGTATCCAGCCGCATCAGCGTCTCACCATAGGCCTTGTCGCCGGCGCCCGAGGGCTGGCGGTTGGCAATGGTCCGGCGCAGGAAGTCCCGGGTGCCTTTGGCATGGGTGCTGTAGTCCGGATCGAGGTCCGGATCATTGGCGTGCTTGTGGTGCTCGTAGTGGGTCAGGCGGGCCACGTCGTAGGGCAGCACCAGGGACAGGGTCGAGATGTGGCCCACCAGCTCGTTCAACCAGAACAGCGGCTGACCTTCTCGGGCGATGATGCGGTGCTGGGCTTCATGCGAGGGCAAATAGCTCAGGGCGATACTGACGGTCGCAATCGGAAAAGCCGCCCAGAGCGGCAAAAGCCCCGACAGGGTCAGGGGCCAGAGCGCAAGCCAAACGGCGGTATTGGCCAGGGCCCAAGTGACGGAGCCCCAGGGCACGCCGCCCAAATAGGCTTCGGCGACCGTCTTTTCGAGCTTGATCAGGGCCCGCTCGTCGAGGCCGGCGACCTCTGCGTCGGTGAGGGTCGGAGCGCTCATATCCAGCGCCCCTTTAGGGTGGCGAAACTGCCCCACAGTCCGCCGACCGCCAGACCCAGCGCGAGGGGCGACAGGCCATTGGGCAGGATCCATCCGAAACGCTCGATGATCTGCGCCAGCAGGGGCGCCAGGAATCCAAGTCCGAACAGCAGCGGCATGACCCTGAATAGGCCTGTCAGAATCTGCTGCATGGTTGCTTGCCTTCCCGCTTCGGCCGGTCTCAACGCCAGCGCGACCCAAAAGGTGACGCAGGCGTCATTTTTGTCAAGGCATCGCTCCGGCGCGATGATCTGGCAGAGGCAGCCATTGAAGTTTCATGCTAACATGGCGACATACCGCTCAACGCCGCCCGCCCCGCCCGAGTACGCCATGACCCTTGACGACGCCCTTGAGATCGAAGCCGAGACCCGCACCGGCGCGATCAAGATTCACAAGGCTGAAGATTTCGAGGGCATGCGCCGCGCCGGCAAGCTGGCCGCCGAATGTCTGGACATGCTGATCCCGCACGTGGCGCCTGGCGTATCGGCTGACGATCTGGACCGGCTGGCCCGCGAATTCATTCTCGACCACAAAGCTATCCCGGCCTGCCTGTTCTATCGCGGCTATCCCAAGACGGTCTGCATCTCGCGCAATCACGTGGTCTGCCACGGCATTCCGGGCGACTGGAATCTGCGCGAAGGCGACATCGTCAATATCGACGTCACGGTGATCGTCGACGGCTGGCACGGCGACACCTCGCGCATGTACGGCGTTGGCGAGGTCGGCCCTCGCGCCCGCCGCCTGATCGAAATCACCTATGAAGGCATGGCCCGAGGCCTGGCCGCCGTGAAGCCTGGCGCTACCCTGGGCGACATCGGCCACGCCATCCAAAGCTATGTCGAGGCCCAGCGCTGCAGCGTCGTCCGCGACTTCTGCGGTCACGGCCTGGGCAAGGTGTTCCACGACGCGCCCAACATCCTGCACTTTGGCCGCCCGGGTCAGGGCGCCGTGCTGAAGCCGGGGATGTTCTTCACCGTCGAGCCGATGGTCAATCTGGGCAAGCCTGCCGTAAAGGTGCTGGGTGACGGCTGGACCGCCGTGACCCGTGACAAGTCACTGTCGGCCCAGTGCGAGCATTCGATCGGCGTGACGGAAGACGGCTACGAGATCTTCACCGGCTCACCGGCGGGCCTGTTCCAGCCGCCTGTGCTGGGCATCTGATCAGGCCTCGACAACCCTGAGATGTTAAGGTCAGATACTCGCTCTAGACTCGGGGGCGGTATGGTCAGCGCACGATCCCTAGGCGTATCCGACATGACGCCGGCGGCCCATCACATGGGCCACCGGGAACGCCTGCGCGCGCGGGCCAAGGCGGGCGGACTGATCGCCCTGCCCGACTATGAACTGCTGGAGCTTTATCTGTTCCGCACTTTTGCGCGGGGAGACGTCAAGCCGAAGGCCAAGGCGCTGATGGCGCGTTTCGGCTCGTTCGGCGCGGTGATCAGCGCCTCGATCGACGAGCTCAAGATCGTGCCGGGGATTGGCGAGACCGCCGCCATCGACATCAAGCTGCTGCACGAGGCGGCCCTGCGGGCCGGTCGCGACAAGATCGCCAAGCGCCCGGTCATCGCGTCCTGGAGCGCCCTGTTGGGCTATGTGCGCGTCGCCCTGGCCAACGAGCCGCGCGAACAGTTTCGGGTGCTGTTCCTGGACAAGAAGAACCAGTTGATCGCCGACGAGATCATGAACCGCGGTACGGTTGATCACGCCCCGGTCTATCCTCGAGAGGTCATGCGGCGGGCGCTGGAGCTTTCGAGCAGCAACATCATCCTCCTCCATAACCATCCCTCAGGGGACCCGACGCCATCCAGACCTGACATAGACATGACCAAGCAGGTCATCGAGGCTGGCAGGGCGCTAAAGATCGGCGTGCATGACCACCTGGTGGTTGGCCGCGAGGGTGTGGCAAGCTTCAAGGCGTTGGGGCTGATGTGAACGCCTGACGTCGGCTTCGCCTTGACGCACCCGCAGCCATCCGTGAGCGTGGCCGCTCCAGTTCGCGTCGCATGTTCGGAGTCTCGATGCCCTATCGCCGTCTGACCGCCCTTCTCGGCTCCGCCGCCCTTCTTGCCACGGCCGCCCACGCGGCCCCGCCGACGCCGGCCGTGTCCAAGGCCGACATGGCCGCCCACCAGAAGATGCTGACGCTCGACACCCATCTGGACACGCCCGAACACTTCGGACGCCCCGGCTGGAGCATGCTGGACGGTCACGCTGTGACCCTTGACGGCACCCAGGTCGACTTGCCGCGCATGAAGGCTGGCGGCCTCGATGGCGGCTTCTACGTGATCTATACTGGCCAGGGCGACCTGACCGCCGAGGGCTATCGCTATGCCCGCGACTTCGCCCTGAAACGCGCTGTCGACATCCGCGAGATGGTCGCCGCCCACCCCGACAAGTTCGAACTGGCCTTCACGGCCGAGGACGCCGCCCGCATCAGCAAGGGCGGCAAGTCGTTCGTCTATCAAAGCATCGAGAACAGCTGGCCGATGGGTGAAGATCTCACCCTTATGCAGACGTTCTACGAGACCGGGGTACGGATGGCCGGGCCGGTCCATTTCCGCAACAATCAGTTCGCCGACAGTTCCACCGACCCCAAGGGCAAGATCTGGAACGGCTATTCGCCACTGGGTTTGCGCTGGCTGGCCGAGGCCAACCGGCTGGGCGTGTTGATTGACGTCAGCCATGCTTCCGACGAGGTGGTCAGCCAATCGGTGGCCCTGTCGAAGTCGCCGGTCGTCGCCTCGCACAGCGGCGCCCGGGCGGTCTTCGACCACCCGCGCAATCTGAACGACGCCATGATCAAACAGATCGGCGACAGCGGCGGCGCGGTCTGTATCAACTCGGTCTATCTGATCGCCTCGGCCGCCCCGAGCCCTGAACGAAAGGCCGCACTGGAAGGTCTTGGCCGTCCACCGCGTGACGAAGCCACCCAGGCCGATGTCATCGCCTGGATGGCCAAGCGTGTCGCGATCGACAAGCAGTTTCCGCCAACCCGGGCCAACTTAGACATCTTCATGGCCAGCATGCTGCACACCCTGAAGATCGCTGGTCCCAAGGGTGTATGCGTCGGGGCCGACTGGGATGGCGGCGGCGGCGTAGAGGGCCTGGAGGACGTGGCCGACCTGCCCAAGATCACCGCGCGCCTGAAGGCCGAAGGCTATTCTGAGGCTGATATCGAGGCAATCTGGAGCGGCAACGTGCTGCGACTGGTCGGGCAGGCTCAAGCCTACGCCAAGAGCGTGGCGGCAAAATAGGCCGTGCACCCGCCCCTACGGAGCGCCCGAAAGGGCGGGTGTCGCGCTAGGCCCGCCGAAGCTTGTCCCAGACCCGCCAGCCCATCAGCACCGTAAACACTGCCGCATAGATCACAGGCGGCCGATGGTCGGCCTTCACCAGCAGATAGTAGTGAGCCACGCCCAGCGGCGCGATCAGGTAGATCAGCCAGTGCAACCTCTGCCAGGCTGCACGACCCATTCGGATGATCCAGCCATTGGTCGAGGTCACAGCCAGCGGGATCAACAGCACGAACGCACCCATGCCCAGCGTGATGAAGGGCCGCTTGAGGATGTCCTTCCACAGCTGACCGAAGTCGAAAAACAGGTCGACACCCACATAGGTGCTCAGGTGCAGCACGATGTAGCTGAACGCGAAAAGCCCCACCGTGCGCCGGAAACGCACCAGGCGCGGCTTCTTCAGGATCCGAGCCACCGGGGTGATCGCCAGGCCGACAAGGAGCAGCCGCAGACCCCAGACGCCCAACTGGCGGATCAGCTTCTCGATCGGATTGGCGCCCAGATCACCGTTGAAGCCCTTCCACGCCAGCCAGACCAGCGGCGCGAAACAGGCCAGCCAGACAAGGCCATAGACCAGGTTGTCCTGCAGCTTTGACGGGCGCTTGCGCCGGCTGGCGGCGCGGGGCGCGGCGACGCTCTGGTCCATCAGAAGTTCTTCTTCAGGTCCATGCCGCGGTACAGGTCGGAGACGTACTGGCCATAGCCGTTGAACGGCAGAGTCTCGCGGCGGCGAAACTCGCCGATGCGACGCTCGCTGGCCTGCGACCAGCGCGGATGGTCCACAGCCGGATTGACGTTGGAGTAGAAGCCGTACTCGCGCGGGGCCGAGATGTTCCAGGCCGTCCGGGGCTGCTTTTCGGTCAGGGTGATCCGCACGATCGACTTGATGCCCTTGAAGCCATATTTCCAGGGCACGACCAACCGCAGAGGCGCGCCGTTCTGGTTGGGCAGGGTCTCGCCATACAGGCCCACTGCCAACAGGGTCAGCGGGTGGGTCGCTTCGTCGATGCGAAGGCCCTCGCGATAGGGCCACTCCAGCACGTTCCAGGCCTGACCCGTCATTTCCGACGGCCGCATCAGGGTCTCGAACGCCACATACTTGGCCTTGGAGGTCGGCTTGACCGAGGCGATCAGGTCCTTGAGCGGAAACCCAACCCAGGGGATCACCATCGACCAGCCCTCGACGCAGCGCATGCGGTAGATGCGCTCTTCCAGCTTGTTGGCCTTGATCAGATCATCGATCCCGACCGTGCGCGGCGCCTCGCATTCGCCGTCGATGCGCACCGTCCAGGGCCGGGTCTTCAGCTTGCCGGCGTTTTGCGCCGGATCGGCCTTGTCGACCCCGAACTCATAGAAGTTGTTGTAGGTGGTGATGTCTTCCCGGGACGTCGGCTTCTCCGTGGTCGAGAAGCCCTTGGAATAGCTGAGCGGCACCGCGCCGGCCGCGCCGGCCAAGCCTGCCAGACCCAGCCCCGCCGCACCGCCGATGAACTCGCGTCGACGCAAATACAGGCCGTGGTCGGTGACCTCATTCTCGGTCAGGTCAGGGGCGTTGCGGATCAACATGGCGGGCTCCGGTGCGACGTCTATGGATAGTTACGCAACAGCACGCGTTTTGGTTACGCCAGAACAGTCAATTCATTTTGGCGGCGGACTGCGCCGGCCGCTGACGCGGCGCATAGACCTGGGCCAGTCCATCGGCCAAGGTCGCCCGCTCAACGGGCGAGAGGGTGGCAGCGTAGTTGGCCAGAGCCGTCTCGACATTGCCGCGTGCCTGGATGTCCAACGCCCGGGCGGCGGCCAGGTGCCTGGTTACCTCGGCGGCGTCATAAGGCTTGTTCCTGAGGGCCAGCAGGGCTGCCTGCCGCTCGCCCCGCGCCTCGCGGGTGATCGGCTGACTACGCTGATTGGCCTCGCGCAACGTGCGGCGCAGAGCGCTACGGCTTTCCGGCGACAGGCCCTTGCCCGCCATCCAGAGCGGCGGCCGCGCCAGCGCTTCACCTTGAGACGCGCTCCCCGCTGAAGCGGGCGACGGCCGTGGTCGCTGAACTGGCGTCGCCATCGGGCCCGGCGGCGCGACCTCGTCCACCACTGGTCCGGCAGGCGGAAGAGTCGCGATCGCCCCCGCCGCCAGGGGGTCCGGCAGGGCCTGACGCACCCACAGCACGCCAACGACACCGCCGACGAGAAACACGTTGAGCGCCGCCGAGACGATCAGGCCGATCAGCAGCGAACGAGACACGGTCATAAGGCGGCGGGCTCCTCGAGGGCCTCGGAAAGGTCTGTGGTGAAATCCGTAGCGATCACGCTCTGGCCCTGAGGCACGCTCCCATGATCAGCCTGACCGATCGCCACGCCGACCGCGACGCCCGCCAGGGCGGCAAAGCCCAGGCCAAGCGCGGCCCCGGTGCCGGCCAGCCAGCGCTGCATGGCGCTTGCCGGCTGCGGAGCCGCCGCGATCAGCCGCCCCAGCAGGGCCGCATCGGCGGACTGAGCGGGCGCGAGGTCGAGCAAGCGATCCAGTCGCGCAGCGTCGGCCAGCAACGCTTCCAGGCGCACAGGCTCTGCGGCCAGCAGGGCGCGGGCAATCTCGCGCTCGGCTTCCGGCCAGCGGGCCACGTCGCCGCCATAGATTTCGGCCAGATCGACGAACCGTTCGACGGTCATGGTCATGACGCTATCTCCTTCATCGCCCAGACCCCGCCAGGTCGGCGAGCGAGGCCCTGAGCGCGCGTCTGCCCCGTCCCAGCAGACTTTCCAGCGCCTCGACGCTGATGGTCATCAGCGCGGCGGCCTCGATATTGCCCAAGCCCTGGTGATGGCACAGCACGATGGCTTCGCGCTGACGCTCGGGCAAGGCCGCCAGCGCCGCCTCGACCCGCCGCGACAGATCCGCGCCCAGCAGGCCGGCATCCGGCGCCGGACCCGTGTCCACCTGCTCCGGCGGCTCGGCCGTGACCACCTCGCGGCGACGACGGAGGCGATCGTAGCAGAGGTTCAGCGCCACACGGTGCAACCAGGTATCGAACTTCGCCCCGCCCGGCCGCCAGGAGCGCGCCTGTTTCCAGGCCCTCAGGAAGGTTTCCTGCGCCACATCCTCGGCCTCGCAGGGGTCGTTCAACATGCGGCGAGCCAAGGCGAGAACGCGCGGCAAGCGTCGGTCCAGCAGCTGGCGAACGGCAGCCGGGTCGCCCCGGCCGACCCCTGTCAGCAGCGCCTCGTCGGGATCGCTCCCCTCGGCCGCCAAACCTCACCTCGCCGCGCGTGAACACATCAGTCAGATCCCGACCTTCGCCTTGTCGGCGCCGGTCTTCAACTCCGTCAGGCTCAGCGCACCGTCATTGTCGGCGTCGATGCGCTTGAAGCGGCTGGCCAGAAAGCCATCCAACTCGCCGCGCGACAGGACGCCGTCATTGTCGGCGTCCACGCGCGACCACATCCGCTCGGCACCCTTCCCGGCCCGGCCAGCGTCGGCGTCCGGAGCATCGGGCCTGGGCTTGCGCATCGCCGAGAACTCTTCGCGCGACAGCTTGCCGTCCTTGTCGGCGTCGAGGTGAGCGATCATCTGGCCGCCGCGTCCGGCTTGGAATTCGGCGAGGGTGACCTTGCCGTCGGCATTGGTGTCCAGCGCTGCCGCGCCCTTGGGCGCCGACAGGGCCGGGCTGGCGAGCAGCAGGACCGAACCCGCCGCGATCAGTGTGATTTTCAGCATGTGACTTGCGTCTCCAAGACGTCGAAAGCCCGTCCCCAGGCACCTTGAACGTCAGGCTCATGCCTTTCCGTCGCGGCGCATGATCGCCTCGAACGCCGCACGCGCCTCGACCTTGGCCCTGGCCAGCTTGGTCTTCAGCGAGCGGAATTCCCGGACGTGCCCCGCTCGCGCCAGCAAGGCCCTGAAGGCCTTGGGCTCGTTGTCGGGATCGCCCCCCTCCTCCAGCGCCACCTTGATAAGCTGCGAGAGGTCCTGCTCCAGCCGCCAGGCCGTCTCCAGACAGGCCAGGGCCGCATTATCGGCCAGACCCGCCGCCCTGAGCGCCGCCAGCGCCTCGCCGGTATTCTGCGCCAGCGGACCGCCGTCGGCGGCATGCCTGAGCTGCAGAAACTGGGCGGCGAATTCGATATCCACCAAGCCACCAGGCGTCAGCTTCAGGTCCCAGACACCCTTGCCCGGACGCTCCTGTTCCATCAGTTCGCGCATCTCCAGCACGTCGACGGCGGTCTTCACCGGATCGCGCGAGCGGCGCAGAGCGGCCTCGATGGCGGCTTCGGCGCGGGACTGAAAGGCCGGTGAGCTGGCCCACATCACCCGGGCGCGGGTCAGGGCCAGCAACTCCCAGGTTTCCGCCTCGCGGGCGTAATAGTCCTCGAAGGCGGCGAAACTGACGGCGACCGGCCCCTTTGTCCCCGAAGGCCGCAGCTTGAGATCCACCTCATAGAGCGTGCCCTCGCCTGTCGGCGCAGACAGAGCAGACGTCAGGCGCTGCGTAAAGCGGGCGTAGAAACTGTCAGCGCTCCAGCTCTTGATCGACGACATCGCCCCCCCTTGGGCGTCGGGATCATCGACCGCATAGAGCGTCATCAGGTCCAGGTCCGACTTGGCGGTCATCTCGCGCGAGCCGGCCTTGCCCAGCGCCACTACGGCGACCTCGCCGGGAAACGCTCCGCCGATGCGCACGGTCTCCGCCAGGGCGGCGGGCGCCAGGCCCCCGACGATCAGGTCGCCCAGCCCCGCGAAGGCGGCGCCCACGTCGCTGGCCCCGGCGGTGCCACTCATCACCCGCACGCCGATCCGGAAGCTCTGATCACGAAAGAGGCGCCGGGCGGCGTTCATAGCGCCCTCGAAATCCTCAGGGTCCCCCAAGGCGCTTTGAGGCGCGATTTCGGGAACGGCCATAGGCCCGAAAAAGGCCGGGTCCAGCAGGGCGTCCAGCGCCGTCGGACGCCGCGCCAGGGTCGCCGCCAGCCGCGGCGCGAAGGCCATGACCTCGACGATCAGTTCAAACAGACGCGGCTGGGCCAGGAACAGCGACTGGATCTGGACGCCCGAGCTCAGCAACGCGAAGAAATCAGCAAAACGATTGAAGGCGGCATCCGGCGCGCCCGTGGCGTTGGCGGCGTCCAGCAGGCGCGGCGCCAGCCGCGTGAACAGCTCGCGACCCCGCTCGGTGCGGGTGGCGGCGATGCGGCCATGATGCCAGCTGCGAATGGTGGCGGCGACGCGCTCGGGGCTGGAAAACCCCATGCGCTTTAGGGTGGCAAGCGTCTCTGGATCATCCTCTACGCCAGTAAACACCAGGCTGCCAAAGCGCGAGGACAGCTCCTCCTCGCCGGCGAACAGGCGACCATAGCGGAGATTTACGCCCTTCAGGATCTTGCCGACGGCCGCATCAAAGCTGCGCAGGTTGTCGTGGTTCCAGAGCGCCGCGACCTTCTTCCGGTCGGTGTCGGATTCCGGCAGCTTGTGGGTCTGGTCATCGGCGATCATCTGGGCGCGATGCTCCAGCGCTCGCAGGTCCTGATAGGCCTTGGCCAGCCAGTCGGCATCCTCGGGCGTGACATGGCCGGCGTCAGCCAGGGCCCGCAGCGCGTCCAGTGTGCGCGGGCCGCGCAGGTCCGGTTGTCTCCCCCCCAGGATCAGTTGCTGGGTCTGGACGAAGAACTCGATCTCCCGAATACCGCCGCGCCCCAGCTTCAGATCCGCGCCCTTGGCGGTCAGGCGGTCATCGACCTTGTAGGTATGAATTTGGCGCTTGATCGAATGGATATCGGCGATGGCCGCGAAATCCAGGTTCCGTCGCCAGATGAACGGTTGCAGCCCGGCCAGGAAGGCCTCGCCCTCCCTGAAGTCGCCCGCCGCGATCCGGGCCTTGATGTGGGCGGCACGCTCCCAGTTCTGGCCGACGCTCTCGTAGTAGTCCATGGCCGCGTCGACGGGCATGGCCGGCGGGGTCGAGGACGGGTCGGGACGCAGGCGCAGGTCGATGCGGAACACATAGCCGTCGGCGGTGCGCTCCTGCAGGATGCGCCCCAGATGGTTGGCGATGCGGACCGCCACGCCCTGCGGCTCGACGCCTGCGGCGACCGGCAGCTTTTCGGGCGCGTAGAAGATCGAGAAGTCGATGTCGCTAGAGTAGTTGAGCTCGAAGGCCCCGTGCTTGCCCATGGCGATGCAGAACAGGCCCGGCGCGGGTCCGGCCTCGGTGTCGCCCACATGGGTCAGGGCGCCGCGCCCCACCTCCAGCCGAGCGGCCTGGGCCAGGGCGGCGCGCAGGGTGGCGTCGGCGAAGCGCGTCAGGGCCCCAGTGACGGCGTCCAGATCCCAGACGCCGCCCAGGTCGCACAGCGCGGTCAGCAGATGCAGGTCGGCCTTGAGTTCGCGCAGCACGCGGCGGGCAGTCTCAAAGTCGGGTTCGGCGCCGACGGCGGCGGCGGCGGCCAAGATCTCGGCCAGCCGCGCGTCCGGATCGGCATCAAGGATCGACGGCAGACGTCGGGCGTCGCGGCGGGCAAGACTGGCCAGATAGGGTGAGGCGCCGAACACCGGGGCGAGGGCCGGCCAGACGGTCTCGATGCTTGCCGACGCTTCACCGACCCGCTTGAGGATCGCCTCATGGGCGCGTTCGGCCGCCTTGGGATCGGCGATGGGACCACACGGGGCGAGGCGTTCGAGCAGGCGAGTCATGGCGCCACCGTGGCCCGCTGGCGCGACCTGGGCAAGACACACGCTTGACGAGCGATATTACAGTTGTAACCATCGGAGCGCTCAACCCGACGAACGCGATCGGGGCGGCACCTGGAGGGGGAACGCGATGATGATCGAACTGCTCGCCTTGGCGCTGACACGGGTTCAGATCGCGGCGGCGGCCGGCGTTGTGCTGGTGCTGTTGCTCCGCCTTCCGGTCCGCCGGCTGTTTGGTCCCCGCCTCGCCTATGGGCTTTGGGCGATCGTGCCTGTCGCCGCCGCCGCCAGCGTCTTTCCCAGCCTCGCGGAAACCCTGGAAGTCGGCGCTCCGACCGCGCCGTTGGCACCGGGTCTGGCGATGAAGATTCTGGCAGCGTGGGTTATCGGCGCCGCGCTTTTCGCTGGCTTCTTGCTGTGGCAGGAGCACGCCTTCCGGCGCACGGCGGCCAAGGGCAAGGCCGGCCCCGCCGTGATGGGCTCCCTATGGCCCCGGATCATCCTGCCCCATGATTTCGAGGCGCGCTTCAATACCCGCGAGCGCGACCTGATCCTGCTGCATGAGCGCACGCATATCCGCCGGGGCGACCCGATAGCCAACCTGGCTATCGCCGGGTGCCGGGTCCTGGGCTGGTGCAACCCCATGGTTCATCTCGGCGCGGTGTTCGCCCGTATTGACCAGGAACTGGCGTGCGACGCCACGGTGCTATCGCTGAAAAGCGATATCCGCGCCGACTACGCCAGGGCGCTGCTGAAAGTCTCGACCTGTGGTGCAGCCTCGCCCCTCGCCTGCGGCTGGGGCGCGCACCCTTTGATCCTGCGCGTCGGTTTCCTGAATCGCCTTGAGCCCAGCCGCCGACGGCAGATCGCCGGCTTCATCGCCCTTACGGCCTTAGGTCTGGCGACCTTCCTGGCGGTCTGGAGCATCGCGCCGCGCGGGATCGTCTATAGCGATCTGGCCCCGACGATCGCTATGAACGCGATGTACGCCGATCAGGCCGCCCGGGGGTTCGGCCGGCCGTAGAGCGCCGCGATGGTGGCGATGGCGTCCTCGGCCTCGCTTCGGCTGGCAATCTCGTTGTCATCGTCATAGCCCCAGGCTTCGGTCTGCCCGACCTGCTGGACGACGATGCCGTCGCGCCGGGCCAGGATCGACACGCCCTTGTAGAAAAGACCGTAATTGACCTCGGGCTGGGGGATCAGCCAGGCGATCTGACCGCGCACAGGGATGATGCTCTCGTCCTTCCACAGCGCCCGCGCGCCATAGCCGGTGCAATTGACCACCACCTTCTGCTTCAGCACCGCCAGATCGGCGGGGGTGTGGAAGGTCATGGTCTCGGCCTTGCCGCCGGCCAGCAGATAGTCGGTCATCAGCAGGTGGGCATATTCGGCGATGTTGAACTGCATCGACGAGCCCCGCCGCGCATAGGGCGTCGGGAACGGGTGGCTGCCGGTCGCCAGCTCCATCCCGCGCGGGGTAATGTCCCGCACGCGCTCGACATATTCGACGAACCGCACGTCGTTGGGGTCATGCGGCGTGGCGCGTCCCGGTCCAGGCGGCGCGTCGAACAGGGTGTAGCGGTCGGTCCATTCCACCGGATTGCCCGCCATGCCCAGATAGGTCTGGTAGGCCTTGTAGGAGGTCCGGCACATCTCCTCCCACTGCGCCTCGAACCCCGGCGCGGTCGCGCCCACGGCGGCGATGCGGGAGTCGGGCGACCAGGTGCCCGTTGCGCGGGCCGAGCGGGTGTCGGGCGTGCGTTCGCTGGCATAGATGGTCACATTGGCCCCGGCCCGCCGCAGCAGGGTGGCCGTGGTCAGGCCCAGAGCGCCGCAACCGATCACGGCGATGTCGCGCTCTCCGGTCGACATGGCGTTCCTGGCCGCGATGGTTCCCGAGCCCCACGACAGCGACCAGCCGCTACCGCCATGGCCATAGTTGTGGACCACGGTCTTGTCGCCGACCGTCTCGACATCCAGGCGCGGCCCGGCCTTGCGGAACGGGCGCAGGCAGACCGTGATCTTCGAGATGCGGTCCGGCTTCATCCGGATTGGCGCCAGGCGAGGCACGGCGTCGAAATCGCCGAGACCCGCGACCAGGCCGGGACCGGCGATCTGGCCGGGCGCGCAGCCGGCCACGCCGAGCAGGCCCAGGCCGCCAAGCCCGGCCAGAAAGCCGCGCCGGTTGCGTATCGCTTCGGTTTCGAAAGTCACGCCGGTCCTCGCGCCCGTGGAGTGGAACGCCATCCTGGACCAGCGCAGTACGTGGTTCGACCCCGAACCCGCGCTCGTCCACAGTTTCGCGGACTGCGCCGCCTAAACCGGCGCCCGGCCCGCTATTCGACCCGGGGCAGCACCAGGGCGACCCGCAGGCCGGGGCCCATGCCGTTGTACTCTCCCGGCCCCTCGGCCAGTTCCAGCCGGCCGCCGTGCGAGGCAGCTACGGCCTGGACCAGCGACAGGCCAAGGCCGGCGCCCGGCTCGCTGCGGCTGTTCTCCAGGCGCACGAAGCGCTGGACGACACGGGCGCGGTCCTCATCAGGGACGCCGGGACCGGTGTCGGTAATCGAGAATTCCAGCTCGCCCGACGAGCGGCGGCGTGCGCGCAGCATGATCGCCCCGCCCGACGGCGTATACTTGATGGCGTTGTCCAGCAGGTTGGCCAGGGCCTGGGCGATAAACTCGCGATTGCCCCGGATGTGCAGGGCCGGGGTGATCTCGGCCTTGAAGTCCAGGCCCTTGTCCTCGCACGAGAACTCATAGAGCTCGGCCATGTCGCGGGCCAGTTCCGAGGAGTCGAAGCTCTGCTGGTCGGGCGCCTGACCGGCAGCCTGCAGGCGGGCGATGGCCAGCACGGCGTTGAAGGTTTTCAGCACGCCGTCGGCGTCTTGCAGGGCGGTTTCCAACGCCGCAACCGGATCGCCCTTGCCGTTTTCGGCGTCGATCAGGGCCACTTCCATGCGGGCGCGAAGGCGGGTCAGGGGTGAACGCAGATCGTGGGCGATGGCGTCGCCGGCGTGGCGCAGGCCGCCCATCAGCCGCTCGATGCGGTCGAGCATGTCGTTGAGGCCCTCGGCCAGCTCGTCATACTCGTCGCGCGCGCCGCGCACCTTGGCGCGGGCGTGCAGGTCGCCAGCCTGCACGGCGGCGACCAGATCGACCAGCCCCTGCATGCTGCGCGAGACATTGCGGCTGATCAGGACGCCGCCGGCCAAACCCAGAATGATCACCAGCGCCCCGGCGCCCCACAGCGCCCGGACGATCTTGCGGACGTAGCCCTCGGACGCCGCCACGTCGGCGCCGACGAACAGCACTTCGCCGCCGGCCAGGCGCTCCTGCACGCCACGGGCGGCGTTGCGCACCTCGGCACCGTCGAGATCGACCTCGGTGACCTTGAAGCTGGACCAGCTGGGGCCGTCGCCCTCGAAGTCATCCAGCGGCGAGGCCTCGATCGAGCCTGAGATCCGCTTGCCCGTCTTGTCGGCCAGGAAATACAGGAACGGCCGCTCGCCGGTAGCGCGCTCGACGATGGTCTGGTTCAGGGCGTTGACGCCGCCCTGGCGATAGGCGGCCTCGAGGCTCTCCATCTCGCGGCTGATCTCGGCGTCGGCGCGGCGGTTCACCTCGCCGGCCGTGGCCACATAGATGTAGCCCAGGAACGCGCTGGCGGCCGCCGCGAACAGGGCCAGGAACAGCAGGGTCAGCCGGAACGGCGTGGTGCGGAGAAGGCGCGGCAGACGCATGACAGGTCTCGGCGGCGAACCGCCCTATCTCCTAGGGATCGAGCCGGTAGCCCGCGCCGCGCACGGTCTGCAGCATCGGGCGGTCGAAGCCCTTGTCGATCTTGCTGCGCAGGCGCGAGATGTGAACGTCGATGACGTTGGTTTGCGGGTCGAAGTGGTATTCCCACACCTTCTCGAGCAGCATGGTGCGGGTCACCGACTGACCGGCGTGGCGCATCATGAATTCCAGCAACTGGAACTCGCGGGGCTGGAGATCGATCTCCTTGCCTGCCCGGTGGACCGTGCGGTTGATCAGGTTCATCTCGAGTTCGCCGACCTTCAAGGTCGTCGCGACGGCTCCAGTCTCACGACGACGCGACAGGGCCTCGACGCGGGCGGTCAGCTCGGCAAAGGCGTAGGGTTTTACCAGATAGTCATCGGCGCCGGCCTTCAGGCCGACGACCCGGTCGCTGACCTCGCCAAGGGCGGACAGGAACAGCACAGGGGTATTGTCGCCTTCGCGGCGCAGGGTCTCGACGACCTCGACGCCATCCTTCTTGGGCATCATGCGGTCGACGATCAGCACGTCGAAGCCGCCCTTGCCGGCTTCCTTCAAGCCCGCTTCGCCATCGGGTGCGTGCACGCATTCATAGCCAGCCTCGGTGAGACCATGGGCCATCGCGCCCGCCGCCTCGATATCATCTTCGATGATCAAAATACGCATCAGCCAATCCCTCATGCGCCCACGAACGGAGAACTGACGTTCTCCCGATTCGACCCTCGGACGCGATCCTTGGCGATGGATACCGGTTTTGGGCCTGCCCGTCCCTTAAACCTTGGACAGACAAAAGTCGTCCCGCCAGCACTGCCAAGTAGAATGAAGGCGCCCATCCCGAGATGAAATTGAAGATCGCGGCGGAACAGGTGGTCACGCTCATCGTCAAATGGGCGGCGCGAACGTCTCGGCGGCGGGAAACCCACCAGGTTGGCGTTGCGGACGCAAAGGTCTTCCAGGGCGTCTTCGTTCAGGATGGGACCATTGCGGTTGCCGACCTCGCCGACCTCCACGCAAGAGGGCGCGCTGGACGCGATGGCGCAGCGCCACCGAGATTGCTACAGAGCGCCCTCGTCAAGGAGCCCTCGACACCATGGCCCGCAAACTCTCCGGCAAGGTTGTCGCCGACGTCACCGCCCTGGCCGACAAGGCCTGGTTCGACGCCAGGCCCGAGCGCGACTTCATGCTGCGCGATCCGGCACCGCTGGAGTTCAGGGAGCCGCTGGGCGAGTCCGGCGAAGGCTTCAGCTGGCGGGTGCTGGTCGTACGGCTCGATGGCGGCTCCCGCCTGCGCCTGCCCATTTCGCTGGCCTGGGACCTGCACAACGATCACGCCAAGGAGCAGCACCTGACCGTGATCTTCGAACAGGTCGCGCCGGAACAGGCCAAGGTCCTGCGCGCGACGGCCGTCGCCAAGGCGGCACGCGCCTAGAGCGTTATTCGGCGAGTGGATACCGTTTCGCCGCCGAAATAACGCGTCAAAACAACAATCGAGAGCAAACGGCATGATTCAATCATGGCGACCTTTGCTCTAGTGGCCGAGCCGCGCCTGCGCGCTGGCGCTTGCAAATCGATGACTCCTAGAAAAAGTCCCGCACCTGCCGGCATGCTTACCGGCCACGCTTGATGAAATTTCGGCTGAGGCGCACAAGAAATTCCAGACCGATTTTATTTTCCCAGAACTCCGAGCCCGTTCCGAATTTTCTTCCATTTTACAGACATTGCGCCCCCGATATTTTTCGAGTACGGTGTGCGTATTAAATGACGATTTGGTTCGATTGCTCTCCAACGCTTTGTCTCAGGATCGAGCTTCGAGCCCATCACGATCCTCTCCGAAAATTTGATCACGCGGCTCACATTCGAGCCGCGCGGCCCTATTCACCTGAAAGGTGACCATCATGACGACCGGTACCGTGAAGTGGTTTAACTCCACCAAGGGCTTTGGCTTCATTCAACCTGACGACGGCGGCGCGGACGTTTTCGTGCACATCTCGGCGGTCGAGCGTTCGACCCTGGGTTCGCTGAACGAAGGCCAGAAGCTGTCCTACGAACTCGAGCGCGACCAGCGCAGCGGCAAGATGTCGGCCGGCCAGCTTCAAGCTGCCTAAGCCTAATCGGAGCGCGGGTTCGTCCCGCGCTCCAGCCTGGCTTCCTGACGTTCAACCTCGAATGACACGCGGGGTTTTCCCCCTTCACAATTCGAGGCCCCATGAACGAAACTCTGCGCACCAACTTCTCCACCAGACTCCAGACCGCCGCCGACGCCAAGAAGGCGCTGCTTGAGAAGTTCAAGCCCAAGCCTGCTGTCGTCGATCCAAACTTCGAGAGCCGCGAAGCCGTCAAGGCCGCCGAACTGAAGCAAGTTCGCGCTGATCGCGCCGAAGAACGCGCCGCCGCCCGCCAGGTCGTGGCCGACAAGATCCAGGCCGCCGAACAAGCCATCGCCGACAGCGCTGCTGCCGTGCTGAGCCTCAAGCGTGGTGCCACCAAGGAACGCAAGGCTCTGTCCAGCGCTGAGGCCAAGGCCAAGCGCGACAGCAAGTATGCCGCCCGAAAGGCGCGCAACTAGCTCACAGCTCAAAACAAGCATGATGAAGGCCGGGTCATTCCGGCCTTTTTACGATCAGCGTTTGACAGCGTTGTCAGAACAGCGAACTTCTGTAGTGCGCCGCCACGGCCTCGGCCGAATGGACATCAAAAAGCTCCGCTTTGCAGGGGCCGCTACGGGAGAACAGGAATGTCGGCAATCGCCACAGGACCCCACCGCCGCGCTCTGCTGGCCGGGGTCACCGCTCTCGCCTTCGCCGGCGCGGCCCGCGCCTCGGTCGCGCCTCTTTCCCAGCACTCAATCCTGATCAAGACGCTCATCGCCCAGATGACTCTGGACGAGAAGATAGGCCAGCTGAACCAGGCAGCCGGTGGGCGGCAAAGGGCGTTGAACTCCAGGATCGATGCGGCCCAACTGGACCTGGTGCGCGGGGGCGGCATCGGCTCATACCTTCATGTGGCCGGCGCGGACTTCCTGCGCGAGATGCAACGCGTCGCGGTCGAGGAAAGCCGGCTGAAGATCCCCCTGCTGTTCGGCATCGACGTAATTCACGGCTTCCGCACCATCTTCCCCGTGCCGCTGGGCATGGCGGCGACGTTTGATCCGGAGATCGTGCGGGCCTGTTCACGGGTGGCGGCCATCGAAACCTCGGTCAGCGGCCTGCACTGGACCTTCACCCCGATGGCCGACATCGCCCGCGACCCGCGCTGGGGCCGCATCGTCGAGGGCGCGGGCGAGGATCCCTATCTCGGCTCGCGCATGGCAGAGGCCCAGATCCTGGGCCTGCAGACCGAAAACCTGGCCGGCAAGGACGCGATCCTGGCCTGCGCCAAGCACTTCGGGGCCTATGGCGCGGCCATCGGCGGCCGCGACTATGACAGCGCCGATATCTCTGAGCGTACGCTGCAGGAGGTCTATATGCCGCCCTTCCATGCCTCGGCGCGGGCTGGTGCCGGCAGTTTCATGACCGCCTTCAACGACATCGCCGGCGTGCCGACCACCGCCAACCAAGCCCTGGTGCGCGGCCAGCTGCGCGACCAGTGGGGCTATCAGGGCCTGGTGGTCAGTGACTGGAACGCCATCCTCGAACTGATCAATCATGGGATCGCCGAAACCCCGGCCCAGGCCGCCGCCCTGGCCCTCAAGGCTGGCGTCGACATGGACATGGCCAGCGGCGTCTATGCCGGTCACCTGAAGGAAGCGGTAGCCGCCGATCCCTCGCTGACGCCCTATCTGGACCAGGCGGTCGGCCGGGTGCTGGCGACCAAGGCGCGACTGGGCCTGTTCGACGATCCGTTCCGCTTCGGCGACGCGGCCCGGGAGAAGACCGAGCTCAACTCCGCCGCCCACCGGACCATCGCCGGCGAGGCAGCGCGCAAGGCCATCGTGCTGCTGAAGAACGAGGCCGGCCTGCTGCCCCTGTCACCGGCCGGCAAACGCATCGCGGTGATCGGGGCCCTGGCCGACGACGCCTCCTCGGCCCTGGGCTCATGGCGCGCGCGGGGGCAAGTCGGCGACGTGAAGACCCTGCTGACAGCGCTGCGCGAGCAGTCCGGCGCGATCATCGACTACCGGCCCGGCGCCGCGCCGCGCGGAGACGACGCCTCGGGCATCCCCGCAGCCGTCGCGGCCGCGAAGGCTGCTGACGTCGCAATACTGGTGATCGGCGAGGACTACGACCATAGCGCAGAGGCTCGCAGCCGCTCGGAGATCACCCTGCCCGGCGTCCAGTCACAACTGGCCCAGGCCGTTCTGGCGACGGGCAAGCCGGTGGTCTTGGTGTTGATGAACGGCCGTCCCCTCGCCCTCGCTGATATCCTGGGCAAGGCCGGCGCCGCGCTGGAAACCTGGTTTCTGGGCGTCGAAAGCGGCCCCGCCATCGTGGATATCCTGATGGGCAAGGTCTCCCCCGCTGGCCGCCTGCCCGCCGGCCTGCCACGCAACGCTGGGACCAGCCCGACCTTCTACGCCCACATGCCCTCGGGCCGCCCGGCCGATCTGGACCTGGCCAAGGACAGCGCCCGCTACCACGATGTGGCGATCGGACCGCTCTATCCGTTCGGCCACGGGCTCAGCTATGCCAGCTTCGCCTATGCGGACCTTGCCATCGACAAGCCCAGCATCGGGCCGGACGAGTCCGTCGCCATCAGTCTGTCGGTGACCAACACCGGCCAGATCGCCGCCGACGAGGTGGTGCAGCTTTACATGCGCGATCCCGTCGCCTCGGTCGCCCGGCCCATCAAGGAACTGCGCGGCTTTGTGCGCCTGCCCCTGAAGCCCGGAGAGACCCGCCGGGTCACCTTCCATCTGCGTGCCGGGCAGACCGCCCTATGGAAAGCCACTGACCAATGGCGCATCGAGGCTGGCCGTATCGACGTGATGGTCGGTGCATCATCTGAAGACATCCGCGTGAGAGGAAGCTTCACCATCACCGGCTCGGCCATCACAATCGAGCCTGCCGCATCGCTGCTCACCCGAGTGTCGGTGGGATGATGGATGAGCCTGTGCTCCCGTCGCTGATCGTCGCCGACCTCGCGCAGAGGGCCGACAGCCCACGAGCGCAACACCTTTACAGCTCGCCTGGGCTCAACCCCCGCATGAAAGCGGCTCGACCCGACTGTAAACCATTGTAAAATCCTTGCCTGGCCTAGCGCGACGCAGGGGTGAACAAGGTATTCCAAATGGGCGGACGATCATCTGGATCCCCCCCACCGGACAGACGGGCGACCGCCGCGCGCCCTGCCTTGAGCGGGGCGCGCGAATTATTTCTCCACAAGTGAGCGCATGAAAGTCGCACTTCTCGACGACGACGAGAGTCACAATGCGCTGGTCGCCGGCTTGCTGGGACCCGCCGGGTACGACTGCGTCAGCTTTACCCACCCCGAACGGCTGCTGACCGAATTGCGCCGCCAGACCTTCGATCTGCTGATCATCGACTGGAACATGCCCGATCTGTCCGGCATCGAGACCCTGCGTCGCCTCGACGAGATGCTGACCACACCGCCGCCAGTGCTGCTGCTGACCAGCCGCTCGATCGAAGCCGATCTGGTCGAGGGCCTGAACGCCGGCGCTGACGACTATATCGTCAAGCCGTTGCAGCCGCAGGTGCTGCTGGCGCGGGTCAACGCCCTGGCGCGTCGGGTCTATCGCCCATCGACCACCCAGCAGATCGAGCAGCACGGCCCCTATCGCATGGATCCCGGCGCCCATACGGCCAGTTGGGAGGACCATGTCGAGGCCCTGACGCCCAAGGAATTCCAGCTGGCGACGATCCTGTTCAACAATCTGGCCCGGCCCCTCTCGCGCGAGTATCTGCTGCGCCGGGTCTGGGGCCAGCGTCCGGATCTGGAGACCCGCACCCTGGATGCCCATGTCTCGCGATTGCGCTCAAAGCTACAGCTTCGTCCCGCCAACGGCTTTCGCCTGACGACGGTCTATGGTTTCGGTTATCGTCTGGAGGCCTGTGATCCACAGGGCTGCCGTGAGGCGGACGCCGAAGCCGGAGCGACCCAAACATGACGTCCAAGCGCGACCTGACACTTCTCGCCGCCGGCCCCTTCGCATCCATCCTGGGCCTGACCACCGCCACTACGGCTTTCGCAGCGCCGCCCATCGATTCGCCCGTGGCTTATGTGGTGAGGCCAGGCGACACCTTGATCGGCCTGGGGGCCGCCTATCTGACCAAGCCCGGCGACTATCGGCAGGTGCAGCGCGCCAACCAGATCGCCCGGCCGCGCGCCCTCAGAATAGGCTCGACGCTGAAAATCGATCCAAGGTTGTTGAAGAGCACGCCCATCGACGCGCGGCTCAGCGCTGTGAGCGGCGCCGTAGATCTTGAGACCAACGGCGCCCGCGTCCCGGCCCGCGCTGGCATGGTGCTGGTCGAGGGCCAGCGCCTGATCACCGGCCCCGGCGGCTTCGCCACCTTCGAGATGGCCGATGACTCGCGCGTCACCCTGCCTTCGAACACTAGCCTGCGTATCGAGCGCATGCGGCAGACCATTCTCAACAATGCGCCCCAGCGTGTCTTCCAGATGGACCAGGGCCGCGGGACGATCTCGGCCACGCCCAATCCCAATCCGGGCGGACGTTTCGAGGTGCGCACCCCGGTCTCGATCTCGGCGGTGCGCGGCACCGAGTTCCGCGTCGGCCAAGACCCGACGGGGGCCAGGGCCCAGACTGAAGTGTTGAAAGGCGCAGTCGGCGTCGACCTGACCTCGGCCTCAACCGAAGGCCCGCCCGTGACCGCTGGCTTCGGGGTCAGCGCTACGCCGGCCGGCGTGAGTGCGCCGATCGCTCTGCTGCCCGCACCCAAGCTGGGCGAAGGCGGCCAGCGCCAAGGTGACAAGATCGTCCGTTTCGCCGTCGAACCCGTGCAGGGCGCGACGATCTATCGTCTGGCCCTGTCGCGCGACGCCGGCTTTGTCGAGGTCTTCGCCGAGGCCGACACGCAAGCCCCCACCGCCGAGTTCGGCGAGATCGCCAACGGCACCTATTTCGTCCGCCTGACGGCTCTGGACGCCGGAGGCCTTGAGGGTTTGCCCGCCGACTACAGCTTCGACCGTGATCTGGACGTGCTCGAGCCGGGTGCACCGCCCAGCGCCCAGGTCTCGGGCAAGCACCGAAACTTCCTGTTCCGCTGGAGCGCGGCAGGCGATGGTGTGCGTGTCTACCGGTTCCAGCTCTTCGCGGGCACCGGCGCGACCTCGCCGATCATTGATCAGCCGGGTCTGTCCGAACCGCAACTGACTCTCACCGATCTGCCACCTGGACCCTATAGTTGGCGGGTCAGCGCGGTGCGCTTCAAGGGCGGGACTTTCGCCGAAAAGGTCGGGCCGATGCAGACGCTGCAGATCGGTCGCTAGATCTTGAACTCGCCCGGCAGACTGCTTGACCAGGCGGCCGCGTCACCGCGCCGGCGCTTGCTGACCTGGCTGCTGGTGGCCGCCCTGACCAGTCTGACCCTGGCCGGCCTGACCGCCAGCCCGCTCACGACGCGCCTGGACAACATCCTGTACGACGCCCTGCAACGCGCCTCGTCGCGTCCAGTCGATCCCTCGATCCTGATCGTCGAGGTCGATGAAAGGAGCCTTCGGGACATGGGCGCATGGCCGTGGTCACGCACTGCCCACGCCCGGATGATCGACCAGCTCAGCCAGGCCGGCGCGCGGACCATCGTCTATGACGTGCTGTTCAGCCAACCGGCGGCCACGCCAAGCGATGACGTCGCCCTGGCCAATGCCATCGCCCTCTCAGGACGGGTCTATCTGCCGCAATTCATCGAGCCCGGCTCCGGCGAAGGCGCGCCTCAGCAACTGGTTGGCCCGCGTGCGGATATCGCGCGCGGCGCGGCCGGTCTGGGCCTGGTGCACGTCAGGTTCGACGCCGACGGCGTCGTAAGACGGATGGCGCCGTTCGAGGCCTTTGGGCCCGATCTGCGTCCAGACCTGATGACCGTGGTCCATCGGGCCACACACGCGTTCGACGCACGCGATATCACGCGCGGCGCCGAGACCAGCCTGCTGATCCCCTTCGCCGGCGCGCCGGATCGCTTTCCACGCCTTTCATTCTCCGACGTACTGGCCGGCGATGTCCCGTCGGAACTGATCGCTGGCCGCACCGTCTTTGTCGGCATGACCGCGCCGGGTCTGGGCCCCGCCTTTCCGACCCCGGTGACCCCCGACGCGGCCAGCATGACCGGAGTCCAGCTTCAGGCCAGTATCCTGGACGGCCTGCGCAGCGGGACAATGATCCGGCCTGCGGGCCTGGTCAGCCGCATCGTCTTCGCGCTCAGCCTGCTTTGGTTGTTGCTGGCGGGCCTGCTGGTGCTGCCGCCGCGCGCCAATCTGATGCTGGTGGTGGGCCTGTCGAGCCTGGCCCTGGCGCTGAGCTGCGCCTTCTTCTGGCGCCTCGACCTGTGGCTTTCGCCCGTAGCGACGATCATCGGTCTGGCGACCGTGTCGCTGGTCTGGGGCTGGGGACAGTTGGGCCGGGTCAGCGACCTGCTGGGCCGCCAGCTGAGCCGCCTGTTGCCCGTGACCCGCACCCCGCCGGCCGAGGGTTTCGAGAGCGATCTCGTCGCTCGCCAGGCGCTCAGCCTGGGCGCCGCCATCAACCGGATCGAAGACCTGCGCCGCTTTTCGGCCGACGCCCTCTTCAGCCTCCCCGACGCCACGATCGTTCTGGATGTCAGACGGCGGGTCATCGCCGCCAACGCCGCCGCCCAGTCCCTGCTGCGCGGAACCCACCTGCCCTTGGCCGGTGCCTCTATGGCCTCCCTGCTCAATGCCCTCGAGCCGCTGGGCCGCTCCTTCGACGAGTCTTGGCCGCCGGAGGCGGAGCGCATCGAACCGGTCGACCTGCATCTCAGCGACGGACGCGCCTATCAGTCCCAGACCGTGTTCCGACGCGACGAGGCTGGCGAGAGCGCCGGCTGGATCGTGCGCCTGGCCGATATCACCACCCTTACCGCCGCGATGCGTCAGCGCGAGCAGGCCCTGCAGTTGTTGACCCACGACATGCGCTCGCCGCAGACCTCGATCCTGGCTCTTCTGGCCACGACGCCCGACCTGCCTGAAGACGTGTCGGATCGGCTGGCCGCCTGCGCCCGCCGCACCCTGGCCCTTGCTGACGGCTTCGTGCAACTGGCCCGCGCCGAGGTCACGCCGGTGGCCATGGAGCCGGTCGATCTTTGCGACGTGGCGGTGGAGGCCGTTGACGAGCTGTGGCCGCAATGCCGCCAACGCGACATCGAGATCCAGCAGGATGGCTGCGATACGCCTCTGATGGTGCTGGGCGACCGGAGCGTTCTGGCCCGCACCCTGGTCAACCTGCTAGGCAATGCGGTCAAGTACAGCCCCGAGGGCTCACAGATCAGGGTGTCGGCGCGCGCGACCCGTCAGGACGGCCGCGCCTTTGTCGATGTCTCCATCAGCGACCAGGGGCCTGGCCTCTCGCCGGAAGAGGCTGCCATGGCGTTCCGGGCTTTCCAGCGGTTCGACCGGCCCGGTTCGGACGCGGCCGGCGGCGTGGGCCTGGGTCTGGCCTTCGTCGACGCCGCTGCTGCGCGCCATGGCGGCGGTGTGCTATGCGCCAGCACGGCGGGCGCCGGCGCGACCTTTACCCTGCGCCTGCCGGAATATCGTCCCAGTTAGGACGCCGGCGCCATAAGCGCCTTGACCAGGCGATCGGCGGTGACTTCGGCGTCAGCGTCTCCGGCGCGCACGGTGGCCCAGGCGGCGGGCTTCCCTGTTGCGACGTCCAGCACCACGGCTGTGGCCGTATGGGCCTGACCTCCACGGTTCCAGAAGTGACGCCGGGTCGGCGCGCTGCGCCAGGCGGTGTCCTTGAACGAGGGGCCGGCCGCGCCGGACACCCCGACGGCCGGCGCCGAAACGCCTACGCCAACCTGAAGCAGATAAGCCGGTGGCTTGCCGCCCGAGACGTCTGCGCCAACGGCCACGAGTCGTTTCAAAACCCCGGCCTGGATCGCGGCGGCCAAGGCCACATCAGCGGTGGACGACTGACCGCTCAGCGGCGCGAGGCTCTGGCCGCGCAGAGCCGCGAGACTTCCGTCACGCACCACGGTGGGCGCCGTTGCGCAACCGCTCAAGGCAAGAGCACCCGTCAGGCTGACGACCAAGATACGCATGGAACTCGCTCCCTCATCGCCGTCTTTAGGCAAAGCCTCTATCAGCGACGGAAACTAGCCATCTCGGAGGCTGAGGTCACCCGTTGATCGTGGCCATGTCGCGCCAGAGCCCTTTCCGACCTGATGGCTTCATCGGGGTTGGGCGAAAAGGGCTTTGAATCAGAAGTTTAGAGCGTTTTTCGATCCGATAACCGTTTCACACTTATCGGAAAACGCTCTGGAGTGGCGCCGTGCAGTCAAGGAGCAGCACGAGCAGCCAGAGAAACAGGGCCCACAGCGCCAGACTGGCCATGATAGCGGCCGCGAACCGCAGCATCCAGCGTCGGGTAGGCCGCTGATCAGGGGCCAGACCCATGCGGTCGGCCATATGTTGCATCCAGACCAACAGCTTCACGACACGCCCGAGTGCGGGCCGCACAGGTCGCCCAACACCAGGACAAGGTTCTGCGCCAGCCGATTGGGGAGGGCCACGCTCGGGGCCTTGCTGTGACCTGACCGCGTGCGGCGGCCTGCCGCTGCTATGTTCATATCCCACCCCCGACCGACTATAGGGTGTTAGAAACCATGAGCAGAAATGCTACCAGAGGTTACGGTTCCGTTTTTACAAAGCGTTACAATGCCTTGATGTGAATAGATCCGCCGTCCAGGCCTGCGCCGGCGCGTCCGGGTGATCGGCTTGGTCGGCTTGGTCGGCTTCCTGTCAGGCTCGTCCTCAAGCTGCGGCAATAGCGCCAGGCAGGCCCAGCTTCGCAGCCTTGTCGACCAGTCCGCTTGGTCGCGCCGCGCGGCCGAACTGGCCCAAATCCCGTGCAGGGAAGGTGGCGTCGATGTCCTGGCCCTTCCCCATGCCGAATGCACGCTACTGATCGACGGCGACGCCCTCAGCGTTGCCGAGACCAACGCCGATATCGGCGTCGTGGCCATCTACAAGTCGCCGGGCAGTGGCTGAAAACAGGCGTCCTCACTGAGAAAGACTGGCAGCGGTGACGGTAACGCTCCGTTCACCGCCACGGGCGCCCAATGTCCGCGCGTCCATCCGTCGCAAGTGCTGCGGTGTTGTAGCGACAGAGCTGGGGCACTAGGTTCAAGCCTGGGTCGGGGGACCTTTTCCATGAGTATGTGCCGTTATGGCGTTTGACCTCTCTCATCCCGAAACTCTCGCCACGGCGGGGTCAGACGATCCGCAGTTCTATCTGAACGCAGACGGCCGGGACGGCGTGACAGTCAACGGCAAGCCCAGCCTGTCTGTAGAAACGGCCGGGCTGACCCTGGTGGGCTTTGCGCCCGGCTGGTCTTCAGCCCTCGGCGAATCCTACACCCTGACCTATGGCTTCCGCTCGACGGCACCCGACACCATGCCTGACGACACGGCCGGGTTCTCGCGGTTCAATGCCACTCAAATCCAGCAGGCGGAGCTGGCCCTGAGCTCATGGTCGGATGTCGCCAACATCACGTTCGTAAGAGTCGGCGCAGGCTCGACGGGAGAAACAGCCTATTCGAACCAGGCGTCCATGCTTTTCGGCAACTATTCCAGCGGTGTGGAGGGCGCGGTTGCCTTCGCCTACCTGCCGGGCAACCCCGCGATCACGTCGCGCTCGGGAGATGTCTGGATCAACAGCACCTTGGGCTACAATACCGCGCCCACAGCCAACAACTATGGCGGCTCCGTCCTAGTTCATGAACTGGGCCACGCCATCGGTTTGAGCCACCCCTCCGACTATGACGCGGTGGACGGGGCCAGCTTCACCTATGCCACGGACGCCGACTACTATCAGGACTCCCGCCAGTATACGGTGATGAGCTATTTCAACGAGAGCAACACCGGTGCCAGCTATGGCGGCCGCTACGCGTCAGCTCCTCAGCTCGACGACATAGCGGCAGCGCAGGCGGAATACGGGGTCAACATGACCACCCGCACCGGCGACACGACCTACGGCTTTAATTCCAACGCCGGCAGACCCTGGTTTGAGACCACCACGGCTTCCACCAAGGTGATCTTTGCCGTGTGGGACGCGGGCGGCACCGACACCTTCGATTTTTCGGGCTATTCCAACAGTCAGATCATCGACCTTCGCCAGGGGCACTTTTCCGACGTCGGCGGTCTGGTCGGAAATGTCGCCGTGGCCATGGGCGCCACCATCGAAGACGCGCGCGGCGGTTCCGGTGTCGACACGATCAACGGAAACAGCTCGGCCAACTGGCTGCGCGGCGAAGCCGGGAACGACACGCTCAACGGCCTGGCCGGCGACGATCGCCTGGACGGCAATGACGGCAACGACACGATCACGGGCGGCGATGGCTTTGACCGTATCAACGGCAATATCGGCGCCGATTATGGCTATGGCGGCGCGGGGAACGACTGGGTTGTCGGCGGCCAGAACAACGATCAGCTGTTCGGTGACGCCGGCGATGACATCGTCTACGGCAACCTCGGCAATGACGTTTGCTATGGTGGCGAGGGCAACGACATCGTGCGCGGAGGTCAGGGCGACGATGTCCTGTCGGGAGACGCCGGCAATGACTGGCTGGCCGGCGATCGCGGCGCCGACAACATCACCGGCGGGGCCGGGGCCGACATCTTCTACAGCTTCTCCGGCGCCGGCTCTGACCTGATCACCGACTTCAGCCGCGCCCAGGGTGACCGTATCCAGCTGGATGCCGGTCAGGCCCACAGCGTCTATCAGAGTGGGGCCAACGCCATCATCGACCTCGGCGGCGACGACCAGATCATACTTGCCGGGGTCAACATCTCGGCCCTGACCGGTGACTGGCTGATCGGCGGCTAGAGCATTTCTCCGATCCAATTGGATCGAAGGATACTCTAGCCTTTTGTTTTAACGCATTTTTTAGCGACGATCCGGCGTCCACTTTGTCGCAAAACGCTAGTACGGCGCGTCGCCGACAATCGTCACGCGCTCGACGATCCGCTCCTGCGGCCAGTAGTCGAGGATGGCGTAGTGCTGGGTGGCTCGGTTGTCCCAGAATACGATCGCGTTCGGCGTCCAGCGGAAGCGCACCTGATATTCCGGCGTCTTCACGCGATCCAGCAGGTCGGCCAGCAGGGCTCTGGCCTCGTCCTCGGGCAAGCCGAGGATGCGGGTCGTGAAGACCTTGTTGACGAACAGGTGTTTCTCGCCGGTCTCCGGATGGGTGCGGATGACGGGGTGAACCATCAGCGGATAGACAGCGCGCAACTCGTCGCGCTTGGTCTGATCGACGCGATAGCCATAACTCTGGATGATGTCGTGCTCGGCGGTAAGGTCAGCCAGCTTGTCCTTCAGGGCCTGAGGCAGGTCGCGGTAGATGGCGGCAGTATCAGCAAACAATGTGTCACCGCCCAGAGGTGGCATGTCGCGCATCCGCAGCACCCCGCCCATCGAGGGCGCGGCGCGGAAGGTCACGTCGGTGTGCCATTTGTTGGCGACGCGAACCAGCGGCACGATCTCCTCGCGCAGCTTCATGCCGTCGGCCGCCTCGATGTGCAGGATTTCGGGAAAGCCCGGCACGTGGCTGGTGACCGGATGGCCCTCCAAATCGCCGAAATAGCGGCCGAACCGGACATGGTCGGCGTGGCTGATGTCCTGATCGCGGAAGAACACCACCTTGTGGCGCAGCAGGGCGGCGCGGATCGCCGCCACGACCTCGGGCGTCAGCGGTTCACGCAGATCCAAGCCGGAAATCTCGGCGCCCAGCACCGTGCTGACGGGCGTGACGGTCAGACCCGCATAGTCGGGGACTTCATCGGCGACGATAGGCGCGTGGGCGTTCATGACGTCCTCCCATTAGGCGCCGCTCGTCCGCGCGAGCGGCCTTGTTGACCCTACCCTACGC
>JANOSS010000147.1:0-2595 GCA_031415995.1 Caulobacter sp.
GGAAATGGCCTATTTCGAGTGCCTGCACGAGCTGAAGCTGATCGTCGACCTGATCTATGAAGGCGGCATCGCCAACATGAACTACTCGATCAGCAACACCGCCGAGTACGGCGAATATGTCACCGGCCCGCGCATCGTCACGTCCGAGACCAAGGCCGAGATGAAGCGGGTGCTGGAAGACATCCAGTCGGGCAAGTTCGTCCGTGACTTCATGCTGGAAAACGCCGTCGGCCAACCCGCGTTCAAGGCCACCCGCCGCCGCGCGGGCGAGCATCAGATCGAAGAAGTCGGCGCGCGCCTGCGCGGCATGATGCCGTGGATCGCCAAGAACAAGCTGGTGGATGTCACCAAGAACTAAAGGTCCCTCTCCAAGGATCGTGTCAGAGCCCTCGGCCGCCCCCGGCCGGGGGCTCTTTCATTTCAGGGTTGCGGTCCTGTGGCGACGACCGGAAAGTGCGTCGCGTCCCGCTTGAGGGACCGGGAGGATCATCGATGAAGCGCCTGTTTGCCGCCCTGACCGTTTGCGCCGCCGTAGGCTTTGCCGCCACGCCGAGCCTGGCCGCCGAAGTGGCCTACAAGCTGGATTCTTCCCACACCGAGACGATGTTCATCATCGATCGCTTTGGCTTCAACTCGGTGATCGGCATCTTCGGCGGGGCGGAGGGCACGATTTGGCTGGACGAGGCCGCGCCGGAAAAGTCGCGGGTCGAGGCCACCCTCCAGGTTGGCAGCCTGCAGTCCGGTCACGCCACCCGTGACGAGCACCTCAAGGCCGAGCGCTGGCTGAACGCTCCGGCCTTCCCGACCATGACCTTCAAGTCGACCAGGGTGGAAAAGACCGGACCCGACACCGCCAAGGTCACCGGCGACATGACCATCATGGGCGTGACCCAGCCTGCCACCCTCGAGGTCAAGCTCAACAAGATCGGCACGGCGCCCAACAATCAGAAGAAGCAGGCCGGTTTCACCATCACCGGCGCGATCAGCCGCAAGGCCTTCGGCAGCGCCACAGGGGCCGGCGCGATCGGCGACAGCGTCGCCATTCGCATCGAAGCCCTGGCGGTCGCGCAGTAGGTCAGCCCAGAAAGAACACCGGCCCCCAGGCCACCTGGTAGCGGTGCTCGCCTGACGACAGGTGCGGGCGCAGCTGCCAGGCCCCGGGCGGCAGGACCGACGGCGGGCGACCCGCGACAGAGGTGGTGGTCAGAACGTCGCCGCCGGGGTCCGAAACCGAGAACTGGCGGATGGCCGGGGTGGCGCCCGACAGGGCGACGGCGATCTCGTCGGATGAGCGGACGCGCAGCGGCGCCGGTCGCGCCAGCCTGGCGCTGACCTCGGCATAGGCGCCCACCGCGATCACGCGCGGTCCCTGACGCAGCACGCCATAGCCCACATGCGTAAAGCCGCGCGCCACCAGATTGGCCCGGTGACCGGGGCTGCCCCGCCACTGGTTCATGATCTGGTCGGGCTGCACGGGGCCGGCGGCGTTGCGGCGCATGGCGATGTTCTCGCCCGGTGCGCCGACCAGGTCGCGGGCCAGCAGGCCGACGCGTCCGGCGGCGCTGAAACCATCCGAGGTAACGTGGTCGAAGACGCCGCTGACCGCCATGTCGGCGGCGTGGGCGCGCGCCGCCAGGATCAGACCCCGGTCGGGTCGTAGCCCGGCCACGCCCTGGCGCTCGCGAATGAGGTTGTTGAGGTCCAGCAGGGTGTCCTCGAACCCGTCGTCGAAGTCGCCGCCGGCCGCGTCCGCGAGGCCCGCGCGCAGCCTGCGATCATAGGCCTGCCAGCGCGCGATCGGCGCGGCGTGGGCCAGGCCGGTGGCCAGGACGAGGGGGGCGGTCAGCAGGGTTCTTCGAAGGATTTGCGGCATCGTGGCCCTTAACAGTGATTGACAGGAACCCCCGGGACCAAGCTCTAAGACCCATGCGTCCCGTGCGTTCCATATGGCTGGCCGGCCCCGATGTCTGGCTCCCCGATTCCGCGGCCCAGGCGGCGCGCCAGCGGGCCCATTGCATCGACGCCGGCTTTACGGGCCTGACTCCCGATCCCGCGCCCCAGAGCGCGGAGAACGGCTCCGAGCTTGAAGCGCGCGAACTCTACGCCGCCCGCATGGCGCGATTGCGTCAGGCTGACGCCGGCGTGGTCAATCTGACCCCGTGGCGCGGACCATCGGCCGATCCCGGCGCGGCGTTCGAGACGGGTGTGCTGGCGGGACTGGGGCGGCCGATCTTCGCCTATCTGAACGTGCCCGACGAATCCCAGGCCGAATATGTCGACCGGGTCGAATCGTTCGTCGGCGCCCAGCGCGACGAGGCCGGCGTCTGGCGCGACGGCGACGGCTGCGGGGTCGAGGACTATGGCCTGCCCGAGACGGTGATGCTGTGGGCCGAGGCGCGCCGGTTGTTCGTGATCGTCACCGGCGATCCGCTGCACGACCTCACAGGGCTGGAGCTGTGTCTGGAGGCCCTCAGGCTGTACGCCGAGTAGGGCGGGCTGCGCAACCGGATAGATGCCTGACAGTTAGTCCGATTACATTCCTGACGGTTTTGGGGCTGGGTTGTTGGTGGCTACGGGCCTGGGCGGCCGCCCAGG
>JANOSS010000148.1:0-13023 GCA_031415995.1 Caulobacter sp.
GGACGGCTTGCCCAGCTTCTCGGTCACCGGGCCATTGTGCTTGATGATGCCTTCCAGGGTTTCCCAGGTCAGGTTCAGGCCCAGGAAGTCGGGATAGCGGTGCTCCAGCTCGGTCACCACCCGGAAGGTCTGGACGTTGTGGTCGAAGCCGCCATAGGGCTTCATCTTGTCCTGCAGCTCGTCCTCGCCGGCATGGCCGAACGGCGGATGGCCGATATCGTGGCCCAGGGCGATGGTCTCGGCCAGGTCGGAGTCCAGCCCCAGGGCCGTGGCCAGCGAGCGCGCCACCTGCGCCACTTCCAGCGAGTGCGTCAGGCGGGTGCGGAAATTGTCGCCCTCGTGCGCCACGAAGACCTGGGTCTTTTCCTTCAGCCGGCGAAAGGCCGAGGTGTGGATGATCCGGTCGCGATCGCGGGCGAAGGGCGTGCGGCTGCGGCTCTCCTCTTCCTTGAACCGACGGCCGCGCGACCTGGCCGGATCCTCGGCATAGGGAGCGCGCGCGACAAGGTAGGGGGAAGACGTCATGAACCGCTCTTGGACCGTATCGGGATTTCACCCCTTCCGTTGGGGCGTTGATATCCTCATATAGGTCAAGGATGAGTTTTCCACAGCCATGACCGACACAACCGTAACGCTTTCCCCCAACGCCGCGCGTCGCATTCACGCCATCGGACAGGCCGAGGGACGTCCCGTCATGCTGCGCGTCGCCGTGGATGGCGGCGGATGCTCGGGCTTCCAGTATCGCTTCGACCTGGTCGAAGCCATCGAGCCCGACGACCTGAAGATCGAGCGCGACGGCGCCTCGGCCTTGGTCGACGTGATCTCGATGGCCCTGCTGAAGGGTTCGGAGATCGATTTCGTCGACGAACTGGCCGGCGCCGAGTTCAAGGTGCGCAACCCCAACGCCAAGTCCAGCTGCGGCTGCGGCATCAGCTTCTCGATCTAGCTTCGATCGGCCGTGCCTGTTTCAGGCTAAACTCTTTCATCACCGCTCTCCCCGGCGAAGGCCGGGGCCCAGATTCAGCCTGAGCGTCTGGGGATGACGCGCCTTCTGTCTGAGAAAAAGCGATGGCGTCCCTGGGTTCGATCTGGGCCCCGGCCTTCGCCGGGGAGAGCGGAAAAGAGGGATTCGATCTAGGCCCTAGCTCGGCACGAACTGCAGAACGGTCAGGGTCAGGGCGCCCCAGGCCGCCGGCGCGGCCATGGCCGCCCAGGCCTTGGTGTGCCTGCCCTTGCGCCACTGCATCCAGCCGACCAGCGGGGCTAGCATGCAGACGGCCCAGAACAGGGCGCCCAGCACGAAGCCCAGCCACGCCACCGGGTTGCGCAGATTGCCCGGACCATCAAAGACAAGCGGCGCGAACACCGCCAGTATGGCCCCGATCACCGCCGCCAGACTCCAGACAAGCGAAACCAGGACCAGCAGCGCCTGCTGTCCCTTGTCTGAAATCTTGAAGCCCGGCTTGAGCGTGGTCGTCATGCGCCCTAGCCTCCTCGCGCCTCTCGGAGCCGTCAATGCGTATCGCCACCTGGAACGTTAATTCTGTGAATGCTCGCCTGGAAGGGGTGCTGGCCTGGTTCGAAGCGCAGGCTCCGGACGTCGCCGTGCTGCAGGAAATCAAGTGCATCGACGAGAAATTTCCGACGGAAGCCTTTGAAAGGCTTGGCTATAACGTCGCCGTCCACGGCCAGAAGACCTATAATGGCGTCGCCCTGCTGTCGAAATTCCCGCTAGAGGACGTCCGGCGCGGCCTGCCGTTCCTGAGCGACGACGAAACCGACGAACAGGCGCGCTATATCGAGGCCGTGATCGCCGCGCCCACGCCGGTGCGGGTCTGCGGCATCTATCTGCCCAACGGCAACCCGCTGGGAACAGACAAGTTCGACTACAAGCTGGCCTGGATGCGCCGCCTGCACAGCCACGCCAAGGCCCTGCTGGCGCTCGAGGAACCCCTGGTCATCCTGGGCGACTACAACGTCATTCCCGAGGCCGAGGACGTGGCCAATCCCGAGGCCTGGCTGGGCGACGCCCTGTTCCAGCCCGAAAGCCGGGCCGCCTTCCGGGCCCTGAAGAACCTGGGCTTCACCGACGCCTATATGCAGGCCGACGGCGCGCCGGGCGGCTATACCTTCTGGGACTATCAGGCCGGCGCCTGGCCGCGAAACCTGGGGATCCGCATCGACCACCTGCTGCTGTCGCCCCAGGCCTGCGACCGGCTGGTCAATGTGGTCATCCATCGCGACGAGCGCGACAAGGAAAAGCCGTCGGACCACGTTCCGGTGGTGGCCGAGTTGAGCCTGTAGCCGCCGCTCTCTGCCCCCTGTCGCGAATCCGGAACTCCCGTTAGCCTTGGCTCCCATGAGCGAACTCGCCCGCCTTCTGCTGTTTGTCGCCATCGCCGGTTCGGCGGTGACGTTCATGGGCAGCGCGGCCATCTGGTTCATGGACGACGACCGACGCATCCGCAGGGCCCTGCGCCATGTGCTGAAGGGCGATCCCGAGGTAGTGATCCTGGCGCATGGCCGGGGTCGCGGCGCGGGCTTTGCGTTCAAAACCGGTCTGGCCGCCGTGGCCTGGGACAGCGGCGCCTGGTGCCTTATCTATCGCATCGACGAGGTGATGGGCGCCGAACTGCTGGTTGACGGCCAGGTGGTGGGCCGGGTGTTCCGGGGCGAGAACCGCCGCGCGGTCGATCAGGTCGCGCCGCAATCGGTGCATACGGTCACCCTGCGCTTGGTGTTCGACGATCCGCGCCATCCCGACTTCGACCTGGATCTGTGGATCCCGGGCGACGAGCAGCGCCGGCAAAGCCGCTCGCCCGCCGACGCCATGCAGGAAGCCAACCGCTGGCTGGCGCGGTGCGAGGCCATCGTGCGCCGTCCGCAGGCCCCGAGACCCGCGCCACGCCCGGCGGCCGCTGTGCCGGCTCCGCCCGAGCCGCCTCAGCCGCAGCCTCAGCCCCCACGACCCCAGCCAAGACCCGAGCCCGAGCCCGAGCCGCCTAAGCGCGCGCCGACACCGCCGCCTGTGCTAGCCGCCGCCGCCGATTTCGATGATCAAGACGATGAGCCCAGCTTCGATCTGGACGAGCCGCCGTGGGAAATCGATCCCTCGCCGCCCCTGACGCCGACCTACAAGCCGGTCTCGAAGGCCAAGCGCGAGCCCAAGGCGGACCAGGGCGACCTGCCGTTCGATCTGGACGACTGACCGGCCTCAGCCGCGCCGCCGGGTCTCCCAGGCCATCCACACCGCCACCACCGCCAGGGCGACGCCCAGTCCGCGCGAGATCCAGACCTGGCTGCGCGCCCGGTCAAGGACGCTGGCCGCGCGGTCGGCGCCCAGCACGATGGCACCGTGAATGCAGATGCTGACGACCACATGGGTCATCCCGAGGATCAGCGCCTGGGTGGTGGGCGGGGCATGGTCGCTCATGATGAAGCCGGGCAGCAGGGTGACGTAGAACAGCGCCGCCTTCGGATTGAGCAGGTTGGCCACCAGGCCGCGTCGGAACAGCACCCAGCGGGCGGGGGTCAGCGCGTCGGCGACCTCGCCTTCGCCGGCCGAGCGCCAGGCGTCCCAGGCCATCCACAGCAGATAGGCCACGCCCGACCAGCGCAGCAGCTCATAGAGCGGGCGATAGAGCCGGAAGACCTCGGTGAGGCCAAGCACCGCCGCCAGCATATAGACCGACAGGCCGCAGGTGACGCCCGCCACCGCCATCAGACCGGCGCGCCGCCCGTGGGCGGCCGCCAGAGCCGCCAGATAGGCCATGTTAGGCCCGGGCGTCAGCTCGATCAGGATGACCGCGACCAGAAAGGGCGCGATCATCCCCGGATCGACGGGCCAGCCCGTGTGGGACAAGCCCCTGCCCTCTAGAGATCCGCGTAGATGTGAGTCTCGCCGTCAGCGCCCGGATGGGTGGTCGCGCCCAGGTGGGCCGGACCCACCAGTTGCGCGAACTTCCAGATAGCGCCGCTGTTGTAGTTGGTCTTGCGCGGAGCCCAGGCGGCCTTGCGGCGGGCCAGTTCCTCGGGCGCGACTTCCAGATCGATGGTGCCGGCGTCGGCGTCGATAGCGATGATATCGCCGTCCTGCACCAGGGCGATCGGACCGCCGGCTTGCGCTTCGGGACCGATGTGACCGATGCACAGGCCGCGCGTGCCGCCCGAGAAGCGGCCGTCGGTGACCAGGGCCACCTTGTCGCCGCGCCCCTGCCCCGCCAGCGCCGCCGTGGTCGACAGCATCTCGCGCATCCCCGGGCCGCCCTTGGGGCCTTCATAGCGGATGACCAGCACGTCGCCGTCCTGATAGTCGCCGGCCGCCACGGCGTCGAAACAGGCGTCCTCGCCTTCAAAGCAGCGGGCCGGGCCGCGATGGCTGCGGTGCGAGGTCATGCCCGCTACCTTGACGATGGCACCGTCCGGAGCCAGCGAGCCCCACAGACCCACGACGCCGCCGGTCGGCGACAGCGGGTTGGACACCGGGCGGATCACCACCTGGTCGTCGCGCCATTTCACGTCCTTCAGGTTCTCGGCCATCGTCTTGCCGGTCACCGTCATGCCGTCGCCGTGGATGAAGCCGCCTTCCAGCAGGGTCTTGAGCAGCACCGGCATGCCGCCGGCCTCGCCCATGTCCTTGGCCACATATTGGCCACCCGGCTTCAGATCGGCGAGGTAGGGCGTGCGCAGGAAGATCTCGGCAACGTCGCGCAGGGTGAACGAGATCCCGCACTCATGGGCCATGGCCGGCAGGTGCAGGGCGGCATTGGTCGAGCCACCGGTGGCGGCCACGATCACGGCGGCGTTTTCGAACGCCTTGCGGGTGCAGATGTCGCGCGGCCGAAGACTGCTCTCGATCAGCCGCATCACCGCCTCGCCCGAGGCCACGGCATATTCGTCGCGGCTCAGATACGGGGCCGGCAGCGAGGCCGACAGCGGCAAGGCCAGGCCGATGGCTTCGGAGACACAGGCCATGGTGTTGGCGGTGAACTGGCCGCCGCACGCGCCGTCCGACGGACAGGCGTGGGTTTCCAGGTCACAGAGGTCTTCCAGCGTCATCTTGCCGGCCGAGTGCATGCCGACGCCTTCGAAGACGTCGACCACGGTGACGTCCTTGCCTTTCCAGCGGCCGGGCAGGATCGAGCCGCCGTACAGGAACACGCTGGGCACGTTGAGGCGCAGCATGGCCATCATCATGCCCGGCAGGCTCTTGTCGCAGCCGGCGACGCCGACCAGGGCGTCATAGCCGTGACCGCGCATGGTCAGTTCCACCGAGTCGGCGATGCAGTCGCGGCTGACCAGGGAAGAGCGCATGCCCTCATGGCCCATGGCGATGCCGTCGGTGACGGTGATGGTGCAGAACTCGCGCGGCGTGCCGCCGGCCGCCTTGACGCCCTTGGACACCGCATGCGCCTGGCGCATCAGGGCGGTGTTGCACGGTGCCGCCTCGTTCCAGCACGAGGCCACGCCCACGAAGGGCTGGGCGATCTCGCGGGTGCCAAGACCCATGGCGTAATAATAGGAGCGGTGCGGCGCCCGCGACGGACCTTCGGTCACGTGCCGGCTCGGCAGTCTGGACTTGTCCCAGCTTCCGTCGGGTTTCCTGGTCATGGCGCGCGCCCTTTAGAATGAAGAGCGGTGGGATTAGCCCACGCGGCGGCCCGACGGAAGGGTTTGACGCTCAGTTTTTACCGGACATCAGGGCCTGATCGCGCTTTTCATTGCGAGCGGTTCGCGATGAGGCCCGCACTGGCGCATGATCAGACCCCATGCGGCATCGCCTACACGGCGGCCGGCGCGTCCTGCTGGCTTGCGGCCATGTGGATGATCGAGACCTTGGTGCCGGGATCGTTGTCGGTGACCTCGACCACGCTCTTCAACTGCTTGGCCAGGGCCTGGACGATGCTGGTGCCAAGGCCGGCCTTCACCTTGCCCTTGAGGGAATGCATGCCGATGCCGTCGTCGCGCACGCACAAGGTCCAGCCAGCGCCTTCACGCTGATAGCCAACGACAATCCGGCCCTTCTGCCCACCCGGGAAGGCGTGCTTGAGGCAGTTGATCACCAGTTCGGTGACCAGCAGGCCCAGACTGATCGAGATATTGGCCTCGACCACGCTGTCATCGATATCCACCACCAGGGTCACCTTGTCGTGGTCCTGGATCATCGAGGCACCCAGACTGTCGCAAAGCTGCTTGAAATAGGGGGCCAGTTCCACGTCGCCGATGCGGGACGTGGCCAGTTGCTCCTGAAGCGCGGCGACCGACATAACCCGATTGTGTGCGTCGCGGAGATGGCCCCGGCTCTCCTCCGACTGCACGTTGCGGGCGCTTTGCAGGATGACACTGGCGATGATCTGCAGGCTGTTGGCGACACGATGCTGCACTTCCTGCAAGGCGATGGCCTTGTCGCGCAGAAGTTCGTCCTTGAGCTTCTCCATGCCACGCGCGGCCGTGACATCGGTCACGGTCAGCAGGATCCGCATCGGGGAGCCCACGACGCCGTATTCCAGCCTTTGCGCATGGATCACCAGGCGACGCATCCCGCTGCCCTGGCTTTTGAGGTCCATCTCATAGGCGTCGATGGCGGCGGCGCCCGATGCGGTCGCTCTCAGCAGCGAGCGCAGTTGCGGCACGGCCCACTCGCCCCCGCCAAGCTCCATGACCGAGCGGCCGACCACGGACGCCAGATCCAGCTTGAACGCTCGGAGAAACGACGTACTCGCTGTGACCACGGTCAATCTTTCGTCAAGTAGCAAAGCAGCTGCCTGAGATGATTCAATCAGAGCAAAGGCCAGTTCTGACCCTGTCGGAAAGTGTAGTTGCAGATTATCGGCCATCAAGGGCCTTTCAGGCACGCCAAGAGGCTCGCGAAGCGAAAGCCATATTGGTCAAAGCGCGCACCGTCGATCACAACAACGTCTGCATGCACGTTGGTTATTGTAGGGCGCGTCGGCAAAAATGTCGCGGTTTACTTTGGGTCGAGGGCGCTCACCCCCCCGCGGCCCACTCCACCGCCAGGGCCAGATCCAGCGCCCGCGCCGCCTCCACGCCCGTCACCACGGGTCGCGGGCTGTCGCCGCGCACAGCCGCCAGGAAGCCGGCCACGCTCTGCCCCAGGGGGTCCTTGCCGGCCGGGGTTTCGGCGAAGTCCTCGATCAGCGGGAACGGCGTGGTGTTGCGGAAGGTGCGGGCCAGGAAGTCGATCTCGACCTCGCCGGAGGGGTAGACGACCTTCATCGTCCGCTCGCGGGCCTGCGCCACGCGCGAGGAGTCGAAGACGGCGGTGAAGCCGTTCTCGAACATGGCCTCGACCTTCACCCAGTCCAACGACTCCGAGCGGGTGATGGCCCCCTCGCCGTCCACGGTCATCGGCTGGGCTTCGCACAGGGCCAGGGCCAGGTCGATGTCGTGGATCATCAGGTCCAGCACCACCGACACGTCCAGATTGCGGTCAGACGGCGTGCCGCGCCGCACGGCTTCCAGGCGCAGCGGCTGCTCGGGGATGTCCAGCAGGCCCATGGCCTGGAACACCACCCGCTCCTGGTGGCCGCAGGCCAGCGGCACGCCGGCCTTTAGCGCCGCAGCGACCAGGGCGTCGGCGTCCTCGGGCGCCACCGCCAGGGGCTTTTCGCAATAGACCGGCTTGCCCGCCTTCAGCGCCGCCAGCGCCGCCTTGGCGTGGTGGACAGCCGGAGTGGCGACCGTGACCACATCGACTGCGGCCAGGAAGGCGTCCATGTCGTCATAGGCGGCCGCGCCCAGCGGCTCGGCCAGGGCCCGGGCCCGTTCCAGGTCGATGTCGAACACGGCGACCAGTTCGACGCCGGGCAGCTCGACATATTTCTTGGCGTGATAGCCGCCGAACACGCCGGCGCCGACAACACCGGCCTTAAGGACGGGGGTTTCAAGGGCGGGGGCTTCAAGGATCGGTTGGGTCATGCCCGCTGTCTAAACCGCTTCGCCCGCGCCCGGAAGCACTGGAGCCGCGCGCCGGGACGCGCTAAACATCCGTTTAAATTAGAAACGTACCGGGAGGCCCTCCATGACCACGTCGCGTGAAATCCGCCTGAAGAACCGCCCCATCGGGGTGCCCACCCACGCCGACTTCGAGCTGGCGTCCGTCGAACTGGCCGCGCCCGGCCCCGGCGAGGTGCAGGTCAGGAACCTGTGGATGTCGGTCGACCCGTACATGCGCGGCCGCATGTACGACCGGCCCAGCTATTCGCCGCCATTCGAACTGGGCAAGGCGATGCAGGGCGGCGCGATCGGCGAGGTCACAGCCTCCAACGACCCGGACTATGCGGTCGGCGACATCGTCAATTCGATGTTTGGCTGGCGCGAGGCGTTCAACATCTCGCCCAAGGCAATGGCCGCCGCGGGGCCGATGGGCGCCATCACCAAGATCGACACGCACGGTCTGCCGCCACAGTCATTTCTTGGCGTGCTCGGCATGCCGGGCATGACCGCCTATACGGGCCTGCTGCGCATCGCGGCCCTGAAGGATGGGGACGTCGTGTTCGTCTCGGCCGCCGCCGGGGCCGTGGGCTCCATCGTCTGCCAGATCGCCAAGCTGAAGGGTCACACCGTGATCGGCTCGGCCGGTGGCCCTGAAAAGGCGGCGTTCCTCAAGTCGATCGGCGTCGATCACGTGATCGACTACAAGGCCACGCCCGACGTGGTCGCCGAACTGGCCAAGGCCGCGCCCAAGGGCATCGACGTCTATTTCGAGAATGTCGGCGGCGTGCATCTCGAAGCGGCGATCAATTCGGCTCGTCCGTTCGCCCGCTTCGCCCTGTGCGGCATGATCTCGCAATATAACGAGACCGGAAAGCCGACCGGCCCGTCCAACATCATCCAGGCGGTGGGCAAGAGCCTGAAGCTGGAGGGCTTCATTGTCTCCAACCACTACGATCTCTATCCAGCCTTCGCCCGGGACATGGCCGAGTGGATCAAGGCCGGGAAGATCACCTGGAAAGAGACCGTCGAGGAAGGCGTCGAGCGCGCGCCCGACGCCTTCATCAAGCTCTTCGCCGGCGAGAACATGGGCAAGATGCTGGTGAAGCTGAGCTAGCTCGCTTTGATGCTCCCCTCTCTCGGGGGGAGCTGTCGCGGCGCGACTGAGGGGGCAGCGCCGGCATGGACGGGCTTGGCGCCATCTGGACCAAGCGCCTGCGCTTGCCCCCTCCGACCCTTCGGGCCACCTTCCCCAAAAAAGGGGAGGATCTACCGCCCCTTCAGTTCCGAAAGCTCCAGCGCCCCGCCGGTCTTGCGGAACTTGAACGCCACCCGCGCCCCCGGCGTCAGGGGCGCACTGGCCAGCACATCAGCATGGCCGGTGAAATCATTGCGCCCGGCGGCCAGGCCGGCCGAGCTCGCGCCGTCGTGATCGATCGTGAGACTCAGGCCGTTCACAGCCGAAATCACGCCCATCGAGTCGTGCTCCGGCAAGGTTTCCGGCGCCTGCGAGACCGTTTCGGGCGATGGGGCAGGAGTCGCGCTCAGAGGTCCAGGGCCACAGGCGGCGACCAAAAGCAGCCCGCAAAGCGGCAATAAAATCTTTATAATCATAGGTTTGTGCAAATTCCCCATTTTGGCGACCGGCCCTCGCCCACAGCGGATTTCAAGTTTTTTCCCGCACCTGCGAAATAAGCGTGATTTCCGGTAGCGAATTCGTGATCGAAGTTTTACTCTAGAGGTCCCGACGGCTCTCCACGTCGGAAATTGACCGTCATGATCCCGTCACAGGCCGCGACGACCCAACCCCTAGCGGACGGTCATCACCGCGCAAAGGGCGAACCTCATGCGGCGATGCGACGGAGAGAGCCCGGCCCCCCGCCGGACAGACCGAGACAATGACGTCATGAGCGACCGCTCTTCCCTGTTCGACCTTCGCTCGTCCACGAGCGTGTCCCTTGATCAGGTCATTCAACGTCGCGACACGGTGGAAATCCCCGCCGAGGCGCCGCTGGCCATGCCGGTGCAGCATCTATCGATCTGGCAGGGCGGCGCGCGCCGCGCCACCGAGGTGATCGCCAGCATGGCCGCCCGTCGCTGGATGGTGTTCCTGGCTACCGCCTTCATGGGCGTGGCCGGCTGGAAGGCCACCTTCGACACCATCGCCCTGGGCGGCGTCACCCGTCTGGAATTCATCTGCCTGGTCCTGCTGGCCCCGCTGTTCGCGGCGCTGTCACTGTGGTTCTGCACCGCAGTCGCCGGCTTCGTGATCCTGCTGGGCAAGCCCAAGGATCCGCTGGGCATCGACAGCGCCAAGCCGATGCCCAGGCTGCGCGCCCGTACCGCCATCCTGATGCCGGTTCACAACGAGGACGCCGCCGAGGTGTTCGCCCGCCTGCGCGCCATGGACGCCTCGCTGGCCGAGACCGGCAACAGCCGCGCCTTCGACATCTTCATCCTCAGCGACACCCGCGACGCCGCCGTGGCCCTGGCCGAACAGGCCTGCTTCGCCCGCTTCCGCCGCGAGGCCAATTCGGCGGTGTTTTACCGCGTCCGCCAGGAAAACAAGGGCCGCAAGGCCGGCAACATCGCCGACTGGGTGGCCCGCTGGGGCAGCGCCTATGAGCACATGCTGGTCCTTGACGCCGACAGCCTGATGACCGGCGACGCCATGGTCCGTCTGGCCGACGCCATGGAGCGCCACCCCGGCGCCGGTCTGATCCAGACCATGCCGATGCTGATCAACGGCCAGACGATCTTTGCCCGCACCCTGCAGTTCGCCACGCGCCTGTATGGCCGCGTCGCCTGGACGGGTCTGGCCTGGTGGTCGGGCAGCGAGAGCTCGTTCTGGGGCCACAACGCCATCGTCCGCACCCGTGCCTTCGCCGAGACCTGCGGCCTGCCTTCGCTGGACGGCCCCAAGCCTTTCGGCGGCGAAGTGATGAGCCACGACGCCCTGGAAAGCGCTCTGCTGCGCCGCGGCGGCTGGAGCGTCCACCTGGCTCCCTATCTGGAAGGCTCCTACGAAGAGAGCCCCTCCAACCTGCTCGATTTCGCCACCCGCGACCGTCGCTGGTGCCGGGGCAATGTTCAGCACATCCCGCTGGTCGCCCTGCCCGGCCTGCATTGGCTCAGCCGCATGCACCTGGTGATCGGCGTGCTCAGCTACGTCCTGTCGCCGCTGTGGTTCATGGCCCTGTCGGCCGGCGTCGTCTCGCGGCTGCTGATGCCGTCGCTGAAGAAGGCGGCCTTCACCATGGCCGACCTGCAGGCCGCAGCCCACGCCCTGATTAACTGGAGCGAGATCCAGGCCACCGCCTGGGCGATGATCATCACCTTCGTGCTGCTGTTCGGCCCCAAGATCCTGGGCTCGATCCTGGTGTTCTCGCGTCCGCATGAGATCAAGGGCTTCGGCGGTCGTCGCCGGATCATGGCCGGTCTGAGTGTCGAGATGCTGCTGTCGGCGCTGGTCGCGCCGATGCTGATGTTCACCCAGACCCGCGCCCTGGTCGAGATCCTGGCCGGCAAGGTCGGCGGCTGGGCCACCCAGCGCCGCGACGCCGACAAGGTGACCGGCAACGAGGCGTTCCGCGCCATGGGCTGGATCAGCGTCACCGGCCTGATCTTGGCCACCCTGTTCTGGTTCACGCCCGACCTGCTGACCAGCACCGCGCCGATCCTGGCCGGCCTGATCCTGGCCGTGCCCCTGACCATGCTGGGCGCCCACAAGGTCGCCGGCCTGCGGGTCAAGGCCAATGGCCTGTTCATGACCCCCGAAGAGCGTCGCCCCCCGGCTATTGTCCGTGCGGCCCTTGGGCCGGTCTGCGAGCCCCCCGCCCGCTGGTTCGCCCGCGAGGGCAAGATTTCGGCTCCGGTCGAGGTGTCCGAGCAGACTGCGGCCTGATACGCGCGCTTAATACGCCTCTGGGGCGAACCGCCGCTGGCCCTGGCCGGCTGGGCGGAGTAGAAGCGCGGCTTCGTTCTTTTCGACGGAGCCTGCCGTGTCGCGTCTGTTCAGCGCCTATGTGATCGTCGACTGGAGCGCGGCCGCCAAGCCGACCACCGGTGCGGACTCCGTCTGGATCGGCGTGCTCAAGCGCGACGTGCGCTTTCGCCTGACCTTCGAGAGTTTCAACCCGGCCACCCGTCAGGAGGCCGAGACCAAGCTGGCGGCCATTCTCGACGACTTCAAGAAGCGCGGCGAGCGGGCCCTGGTGGGCTTTGACTTCCCGCTGGGTTTCCCGAGCGGCTTCGCCAAGGCGCTGAGCCTGCCGGGCGAGCATCCCTGGCGCGCGGTCTGGGACCAGCTGAACAAGATGGTCAAGGACAAGGCCGACAACACCAACAACCGCTTCGGCGTCGGCTCGGAGATCAACCGCCGCCTGACCGGCGGTCCATTTCCGTTCTGGGGCTGTCCGCCCCGGGACACCCTGACCACGCTGCAGCCCAAGCGCTCGCGCGAACATGGCGAAGGCGACCTGGCCGAGTTCCGCCATGCCGACAAGGCCGCCAAAGGCGCGCACTCGATCTGGAAGCTCTATTATAATGGCTCGGTCGGCGGTCAGGCGATCGTCGGCATCCCCGCCGCCCGGCGGCTGAAGGACGCGCGCGGCGACGCCGCTCGGGTCTGGCCGTTCGAGACCGGCTTCAAGGCCCTGACCGAGGCCGATCTGGAAGGCGTGCTGGTGGTGATCACCGAGGTCTATCCCTCGCTGCTCAAGGCCGTGCCGGCCGCCGGCGAGGTCAAGGATCTGGCCCAGGTCCGGGCCCAGGCCGAACACTTCGCCAAGCTGGACGAAGCCGGCAAGCTGGCGGCGCTGTTCGCCGGCCCCCAGGCGAGCGATGAAGTGCTTGAAGCGGCCGCGACTGAAGAAGGCTGGATCCTGGGGGCCTAAGATCGATGCTCCCCCTCTGGGGGAGCTGTCGCGGAGCGACTGAGGGGGTAATCTGGGCAACGCCGAGCTAGGCCCCCCCCGCCCCGTTGGGCCCCCCCCCCCCCGGGGGGGGGGAGAGTGACACCGAAAAATAACCGGCCGCAACCCCCACCCCCCCCCCCCGCAACCCAAACAC
>JANOSS010000149.1:0-1633 GCA_031415995.1 Caulobacter sp.
CGGCGTGTCGGAAGAAACCACCACGGGCGTCCACCGCCTGTATCAGATGGCCATCAAGGGCGACCTGCCGTTCCCCGCCATCAACGTCAATGACAGCGTCACCAAGTCCAAGTTCGACAACCTGTATGGCTGCCGCGAGAGCCTGGTCGACGCCATCCGTCGCGGCACCGACGTGATGCTGTCGGGCAAGGTCGCGGTGGTCTGCGGCTATGGCGACGTGGGCAAGGGCTCGGCCGCTTCGCTGCGCCAGGGCGGCGCTCGCGTGATCGTCACCGAAGTCGATCCGATCTGCGCCCTGCAGGCGGCGATGGAGGGCTACGAGGTCCAGACCCTGCAGGACGTCGCCGCCAAGGCCGACATCTTCGTCACGGCGACGGGCAACAAGGACGTCATCACGCTGGACGACATGCGGATGATGAAAAACAACGCCATCGTCTGCAATATCGGCCACTTCGACAGCGAGATTCAGATCGCCGCCCTGCGCAACTTCAAGTGGGACGAGATCAAGCCGCAGGTCCACCACGTGGAATTCCCGGACGGCAAGAAGCTGATCGTGCTGTCCGAAGGCCGTCTGGTGAACCTGGGTAACGCCACGGGCCACCCCTCGTTCGTGATGAGCGCCAGCTTCACCAACCAGACCCTGGCCCAGATCGAACTGTGGACCAACAAGGCGTCTTACAAGAACGAAGTCTACACCCTGCCCAAGCACCTGGACGAGAAGGTCGCCCTGCTGCACCTGGAGAAGCTGGGCGCCAAGCTTTCCAAGCTGCGTCCCGACCAGGCCGAGTACATCAACGTGCCGGAAAACGGCCCGTTCAAGCCGGACCACTACCGCTACTAGGATCGCCTCACGGCGGTTGGATCAGGCCCGCCCGCGGAAACGCGGCGGGCCTTTTTCGTGAGGCAGGCGCCGAAAGGCGCCGCCATAGCGTTGATAGGGTGGCAGGAGCCCCTCAATGTCCGCTGAACATGAAACCAAGCTTGCGAACCTGATCATCGAAAACGCCCTCGGCTACGCCATCTTCACGATGGATCTGGAAGGGAGGGTGACCAGCTGGAGCCGGGGGGCAGAGAAGATAATGGGCTATGGCCGGCCGGAAGCGATCGGCATGTCGTTCAGCGAACTGTTCACAGCCTCCGACCGCGAGGCCGGCGTCGATCACCTGGAACTCGACAATGCCAAGCACCAGGGCCGGGCCGAAGACACGCGGTGGCATCTGCGCAAGGACGGTACGCGCTTCTGGGGCAACGGCATGACCATGGGGATTTTCGCGCCGAAACTGACCGGCCTGATGAAGATCCTGCGCGACGAGACCCCGGCCAAGCTGGCCGAGGATCAGCGCGTGCTGCTGCTCAACGAGTTGAACCACCGGATCAAGAACACGCTCGCGACCGTCCAGTCGATTACCGAGCAGACGCTCCGGGCCGCCAAGGTCGATCCCGCCATCCGCAGGGACCTCGCCAACCGTCTGATGGCCGTTTCGGATGCCCACAACGTGCTGGTCGACGAGAGCTGGGCGGGCGCCGATCTGGGCACCATCGTGCGACAGGCGCTGACCCCGCACGATCACAAGGAAGCCAGCCGCTTCAAGATCGACGGCCCGCTGGTCTGGCTCAGCCCGCAGCAGGCAGT
>JANOSS010000150.1:0-23080 GCA_031415995.1 Caulobacter sp.
CGAGATCGCGCTCGGCGTCGGACAGGCGCAGACGCAGCGTGCGGGCCAGCAGGGCGCGCGCCTGCTCGAACGGCCAGGCGCGTGCGTCGCGGGCGAGGGGGGAGAGGCCTTCAAACATGCGGGCGGTATAGGGGGAAGTGGCGGTGGTGGCTAGGTTTTGGGTGAGGGGGAGGCACCCTGTTCGTTTTGAGCGAGACAACCCCAACCATCCATCATGCCGCCAAGCTCTTCTGCCAAGAGGCAGAGCGCGGCCTCTGCTTGGCTGATGGCGACGACGGTAGGAGTCATTTCTCGTGCGGCTATGACATCCCAGGGATGTGTCGGGACTGAACCTGTATCATCCAGTTCAACGGCATAGCCCTGTTCCACAGCGCGCTTTGCAAAGTCGGACGCCGTGGCCTGATCCACGAAGACTGCTGTGAAATCCACGATGCGCGGGATCCTCAGGTCATCACCGCGTTCAGCCATGCCTTGCAACACTGCGGCATTCTCGGCCTCAAGCGTCGAGGTCATTGATAGCCCTTTGTGAAGGCCAGCCATCCGCCGCAGCGGAGGCTGGCGCGCCCTGAAACCCTTGGTGGAATTGGAGCTCTGAGGACAGGCCGTGTCAATGACGGCGCGCTGCGCCGCCGCGCGCGGCCGGCCTCTGGCCGGTCATTGACACGGCCTGTCCTCAGAGCAAGCTCGCCTCCAAGGATTCAGGGCGGGGCCTCGCCGCTGGCGGCTTTCCGTTTCACCCACCCTTTCAACCGTCATTCCCGCCCTTGTGGCACGGCTGTCCGGTTCGCAGAGGCGTGCCATAAGGGCGGGAATGACGACAGGGTATGGGGATTTGGCGGTGGCTAGGTTTTGACAGCCAGGCGCGCCGGAAGTTTATGGCGCGGAAGGAAACCGCTGATGCGTCTGTTCGGCGTCAAAGCCTTGTAGCTGTCTTTTATGTGCGGTCGCCCACCATCGTTGGGATGAAACGTCTCGCCAAGATAGGCCGCTTCGTCCGCCGTCAGGTCCCGAGCGCTGCCGTCCTCTTCCACATAGACGTAATAGCTGGAGGGGTCGGCTATCCCCGCTCCGCCTTTGAGGAGCGGGATCATAAGGGACAACAGAAGAAAGCCGCCGAAAGCCCATCCGCCGGCCATCAGGCCGCGCGTGCCGGCGACGCCAAGAGCAATAGACCAGCCTTGAGGGACACCCTCGATGGCGGCGTAAGCCAGGCTCATCAGTCCAGCGATGGCGAAGACCGCGAAGCCGCCCTTGAGGCAGGTCAGAAGGATCCGAAATCCAATTCCCAAAGTTCGCCCCTCTGAGCCGCCGCCCCCTCCGCTGCAGCGGAGGCTGGCGCGCCCGTGGTGGAATTGGAGCTCCGGGGTCAGGCCGTGTCAATGACGGCCCGCCGCGCCGCCGCGCGCGGCCGGCCTCAGGGCAGGCTCTCGTGAGCGCTATCCCTCGCGCCCGCCCTCCAGCGCCGCCAGCACATCCGGCCGCAACCGCGCCAGCTCGACCAGGCGCTCGATCAGGGCGTCCTGGCTTTCGAGGGCCAGACCGTCGCGCAGGCGGGCCATTCGGCTCTGCGCCTTCTGCAGGCCGGCCGTGTCCAGCGCGTTGACGGCCGCCGCGACCCCGACCTGGTGCTTGCAGGCCCCGAACTTGTCGAAGCCCGGGCAGGTGCAGGTTCCCTCGGCGGGCGGCCGCAGTTCGACCACATAGAGTTCGCCGCCCTGGACATGGGCGGTGACGATCTCGTCCTCGAGGGCGATCAGCGCGACTGAACCGTCCTGGGCCAGGTCCAGACCGTTGGCGAACGAGCCCTCGCTCATCCGGTCGCGGAAGGCGTCGAGCTCGAAGCGGGGCGGGGTCATCAGGCGTCGTCCTCGATACGGTGGATGTCGTCGTCGGACAGGCCGAAATGGTGGCCGATCTCGTGAATCAGAACGTGGCTGATCAGCTCGTCCAGGGTGACGTCGCCGCGCTCGCACCATTCGTCGAGGATCGGGCGGCGATAAAGGAACACCATCGACGGGTGGAGGCCGGAATCCAGCACCGAGCGGCGGCCCAGGTCGACGCCCTGATAGAGGCCGGTCAGCTCGAACGGGTCTTCGATGCCTAGGTCGTCGAGCACGTCGTCGGCGGCGAAATCCTCAATGCGGATCTCGACATCGGCCGAAAGGCCGGCGAACGGCTCGGGCAGGGCCTTGAAGGCGGCCTGGGCCAGGGCGGCGAAATCATCGAGCGACGGGGCGGGGCGAGAGATCCATTCCATAACTCTCAGATAGACCGATTGGCCGGTTTCGCCAGCCGCGTGCGACAGACCGTCTATCGGGCCCTGCGACAGCCGTTCCGGTCGCGCTCTGGTCACGGCCCGACTAATCTGTGATTCTGATTCGCGGACCCACCTTCGCGGGCTGCCTGGGGCTTTAGCGACCGGCCTGATGACTTCGCATGAACTGATCCTCGCGGCAGCGGCCGGCGCGGTCTGCCTCGCCATTTGCGCGACGCTTTGGGCTCTGGCCCAGCGTCGGCGTTTCGAGGCCAGGCTGGCTGTGCTGCAGGGCCGGCTGTCCAGTCTGGAGAGCGGCGCCCTGGCGGCTCAAGCCTCAGCGGAAGCCTTCGACAGCGCCCTGATCTCGGTCGAGGACGGCAAGGCCGCGCTCGTGTCCGGCGCCGACAGCCTGGGCGCCTGCGCCGTGGTGCTGGGCTGCGAGGCCCGGGCGCAAGAGGTGGTGGCCGCCCTGATGCTGCTGGATCCTGATCACACCGTGCGTCTGCGCGGCCTGTTCGAGCGCGGCGAGCCCTGCGCCTTCGAGGCCCAGGGCGCCGTCGGCTCCGTCTCCGTCGAAGGCCGCGCCGCCGGCGCTCTGGCCTGGCTGCGCCTGGCGGCTGCGGCGTCCAATGAGGAAGGCCTGCCGTCGGCCGCCCGCTTTGCCGCCTTTGTCGACGGCCTGGTCGAGCCGGCGTGGATCTCCAGCGCCGACGGCGCGCCGGTCTGGGGCAACGCCGCCTATCTGCGCGCCGTGGACGCGCCCTCGGCCGCGACCGCCGCCCTGGGCGGCAAGACCTTCGACCGCGCCGCCGACACCCTGGCCGTCGAGGCCGCGACCTCGGGCGAGCGCCGCGAGGCTCTGCGCTGGGTCAATGTCGATGGTCGCCGCCGCGCCTTCCGCGTGGCCGCCAAGTCACTGGACGGCGGCGGGGTCGGGGTGTTCTGCAGCGACGTCACCGAGATCGAGGATGTCCGCGACGCCCTGCGCAAGCATGTCGAGGCCCATGACGAGACGCTGAACCACATCGCCGACGCGGTGGCGATCTTCAGCCAGACTCGCCGCCTGGCCTTCCACAACACCGCCTTCGCCGAACTGTGGGGGCTTGAGCCCGCCTGGCTGGCTGACCGTCCGACCCATGGCGAGATCCTCGACCGCCTGCGCCAGCGTCGCCGCCTGCCCGAGACCATCGACTACGCCAAGTGGAAAGCCGAGGAGCTGGCCCACTACGAGGATCTGGGTCCCCAGGCCGACGACATGTGGGGTCTGCCCGACGGCCGGACGCTGAAGCTGGTGCGCCAGCCGCACCCGCTGGGCGGCATGCTGCTGCTCTATTCCGACATCACCGGCGAGCTGAAGCTCAAGGCCCAGTACAATGCCCTGATCCAGGTGCAGCAGGCCACGCTGGACAAGCTGAACGACGCCGTCGCGGTGTTCGGCTCCGACGGCCGGCTGCGGCTGCACAATGACGCCTTCGAGAGCTTCTGGAACGTCACGGCCCAGGCCCTCGAGGCGGCGGTCGATTTCGAAGGCGTGGTCGACCTGTGCGTGCCGCGCCTGCACGACCTGGCTTTCTGGCGTGAGCTGAAGGGCCGCGTCGCCGATCCCGATCCGCAGATGCGCGCGCCCACCTCGGGCGAGGTGCGCACCTCCGACGGCCGCATCGTGCTGTACCAGAGCCGGCCGCTGCCCGATGGCGCGACCCTGATCGGCTTCACCGATGTCACCGACACCCGCGACCTGCAAAGCGCCCTGGCCGACCGCTCCGCCGCCCTGGCCGAGGCCGAGCGCCTGAAGCGCGACTTCGTGGGCAATGTTTCCTATGAGCTGCGCACCCCGCTCACCACGATCATCGGCTATTCGGAGCTGCTGGAACGGGCCGACGGCCTGCAAGAGCGCGGCCGCAACCACGTGGCCGCCGTCCGCGCCGCCGCCACCCAGCTGGCCCGCTCGATCGACGACGTGCTGGACATGGCCCAGATCGACGCCGGCGAGATGGCGCTGGAGATCCAGGACATCCGGGTCATCGACCTGCTGGTCGAGGCCCGCGAGCGCGCCACCAAGGACGCCACCCTCGGCGGCGTGACCCTGAACATCGAGTGCGACGAGGATGTCGGCCTGATCCGGGGCGACCTCAAGCGCCTGTCCCAGACCCTCGACCATCTGGTCGAAAACGCCCTGCGCCAGACGCCGCCCGACGGCATCGTCACGCTGTCTGCCCGCCGAGCCCTTGGCGAGGTGCGGCTGGATGTGCGCGACACCGGGCGCGGCGTGCCGTTTCACGTCCAGGCCCACATCTTCGACCGCTTCGTCGGCCGCGATCGCGGCGGCCCGGGCCTTGGCCTGGCCCTGGTCAAGGCCCTGGTCGAGCTTCACGGCGGCTGGGTGGCGCTGGAAAGCGAGCCGGGCTCGGGCTCGACCTTCACCTGCCACCTGCCCGAGACCCAGCAGCCGGGCGCCATGCAGCCTGAACTGTCGTTCTAACGAGGTCGCGCCATGCTACCCGCCGCCCAGATCGCCGCCGGTCTCGTCCTGCTGATCCATATCTATATCGTGCTGCTGGAGACGGTGCTGTTCGACAGTCGGGGCAAGAAAGTCTTCGGCCTGACCGACGAGACCGCCGCCCTCCTCAAGCCGGCGATGTCGAACCAGGGCTGCTATAACGGCTTTCTGGTCATGGCCCTGGCGCTGGGGCTGTTCTATCCGGACCCTGTCACCGCCTCGGCCTTCCTGACCTTCGGCCTGGTCTGCGTGGCCATCGCCGGCGTCTGGGGCGCGGTGACGGTCAAGAAGTCGATCCTGCTGATCCAGACGGTTCCGGCAGTGGTGGCGCTGGTGCTGGGCTACCTGGCCTAGGGTTTCTTCCCCTTCGGCCTGGGCGGCAAACCCGTGACCGGGTCGCGGGGCAGGGGGCGGAAGTCCTCGGCGATGAAAAGGTCGGTGCGCCGCACGTGTTTGCGGTCCAAACGCACACGGACGATCTCCAGCCCCGAGGTCCGGGCGAAGTCTTGCTCGATCTCGCCGCGATAGTCGCCATCCAGACTGGCGATCAGTGTGCGACGGCCGAAGGCGGCGGTCAGCGGGGCCTCGGTCTCGGCCTGGTTCTGCGGACGAGCCTCGTGCACCCACATTTTCAGCGGCGGGGCGCCGGGCGTCCTGAAATAGTCGCGGCCGTAATAGGCGGTGACGTTGAACAGGAAGCGGTCGTCCATGGCGATGCTGGTCAGGCCGCCGGCGGCCTGTTCCTCGCGGGCCCGGGCAATGATCGTCTCCGCGCCCTGCTCCCAACCGCGCACACGCTTGAAGCTGTTGGACGCGCCGAGATTGTCGGCAAGGCGGGGATTGACCATGCAGGCGATGAAGACCGCGCAGAAGGCCGCCTGGATGGCGACGGCGGCGATCAGCCAGCGGCGGGCGTTCCAGCGCAGCAGCCAGGCCGCCGCCAGGATCGAGCCGGCGATATAGGCCACGCCGGCCCAGTTGGCGTTAGCGCGCGAGACGAAGGCCTGGGCGGCCACGGTCAGCAGGGGCGGGGCCGCCAGGCACAGCAGCAGGAGATCAGCGGGCTGGAGCCGGCGCCGCGCGGCCAGCCAGATCGTCCCGCCGACCAGAACCGCGAAGGGGATGGGGCCGAAGACGCCAAACTGCGAGCCGATGAATTCCATCAGTTCGCGGATGTTGAACAGCTGCCGGGCGTTCCAGTTGGCGTTGGAGGCGGTGTGCTCCAGCGTCGCAAACTGGTGGGCCAGGTTCCAGGCCAGGTTGGGCGAGAAGACGATCGTCAGGGCCGCCAAGGCGGCGGCGGCCATCGGCAGCGTCCAGACCTGCCGCGCCTCGCGCGAGGCGGCCAGATGGGCGCCCAGGCCGGCCAGCACATAGACCGCCGCATATTTCGACAGGAAGGCCAGGCCCAGAGCTGCGCCCAGCGCGACGGCGACCGGCAGCCTGCGGCGGGCCTCCAGCGTCGGCAGAGACACATAGGCCCAGATCGTCAGGGACAGGAAAAACAGCAGTGGCGCGTCGGTGGTGATCACGCCCGAGGACAGCTGGATGCCCGGCATCAGGGCGTAAAGCGCCGCCGCCGCGAGGCTGGTCCAGCCGCCATAGAGCCTGCCGGCGATGCGGCCGATGACCAGGGCCGTTCCGCCGTGCAGGAACAGCGCCGAAATCCGCACCCAGGCTTCGGAGTCGCCGCCGATGGCGGTGGTGGCCCAGATCAACCAGGCGATCATCGGCGGCTTGGAAAAATAGCCGAAATCCAGGGTCCGCGACCACAGCCAGTACTGGGCTTCGTCCGGGTAGAGCTCGAACGGTGTTGCGAACAGTGCGGCCAGCCGCAGGATCGTCAGCACGCCGACCATGCAGAGCGCCAATCGCCACACGCGCGCATCGTCCGGTTGCGTCATTTCATCAAGCGCCACGCTGAGTTCTCCGGCACAAGTAAGAAACTCCTGACCAAATGTGTTGCAAAGGCGCCGATGGCCGAGGGTTTGTGGTCCGCCGTGGCCTTTCCGTCACCAAACCTTCGAAATCCACGGCTAAGGAAGCCGCTAACATGAGGTGCGATGTTTCTCTTTTGTGTCGAGAGCGCGCCAGAACGAGGGGATTGCAATGATTTCGATGAAAAGGCTCGCCGGTGGGGCAGCCCTTACCGTGCTCGCGCTCGCTGCGTCCAGCGCGGTTTACGCTCAGGAAACAACCGCAGCCGTCCGCGGTGCGGTGACGGGTGAAGGCGGCGCGCCGGTTGCCGGCGCTGCGGTCACCATCCTTCACACCCCGTCGGGCACGCGCGCGACGACCGTTTCGGGTGCCAACGGCACCTATGACGCCCGCGGCCTCCGCGTCGGTGGCCCCTACGAAATCACCGTCCAGGCCCCGGGCCTGGAAGGCAGAAAGATCACCGACATCTATCTGTCCCTGTCCGACACCCAGCGCGTCGACATCGACCTGGCCGCCAACGCGGTCGAGGCTGTCGTTGTCACCGCCTCGGCCGGCAGCAATGAGCAGGGTGGCCCCAAGACTACCCTGAACCGCGACTCGATCGAAGCGGTCGTGTCGGTCGCCCGCGACATCCGCGACCTGGCCCGCCGCGACATCCTGGTTTCGCAGAACATCCGTGGCGACGGCGGCATCTCGATCGCCGGATCGAACCCGCGCACCAACCGCATCGTCATTGACGGCGTCGCCGCCCATGACCCCTACGGCCTCGAAACCGGCGGTCTGCCCACCGCGCGCGGCCCGATCTCGCTCGACGCCGTCGAGCAATTCAGCATCTCGTCGGTTCCGACCGACGTTGAGAACGGTTCGTTCACGGGCGGCGCCCTGAACATCGTTCTGCGCTCGGGTGGCAATGACTTTCACGGCAGCGCCTTCGTCAACTATCTGAACGAAGGCCTGGTCGGCAAGAAGATCGGCCAGAGCCGCATCGCTCAACGGATCAGCCAGAAGAATTATGGCGGCTTCCTGTCGGGTCCGATCTGGAAGGACACGCTGTTCTTCGCCGGCTCGTACGAGAAGTACGAGACCCAGGACACCACCAACACCGGTCCGGCCGGCGAAGGCTTCGCCAACAGCTTTGCCAACGGCCTGAGCCAGGCGACGATCGACCAGGTCGTGGGCATCTATAACAACAGCTACGCCAGCGATTATGACGTCGGCACGCTCGAGCGCACCTCGCCGGTCACCGACACCAAGTATTCGGCGAAGATCGACTGGAACATCAACGACCAGCACCGCGCCAGCCTGTCCTATCGCCGGGCCGAGTCGCTGTTCCGCACCCGGACCGACCTCTCGACGACGACCGCCTCGCTGAGCTCGCACTGGTATGATGCGACCTATCTCGACGAAGGCACCACGCTCGAAATCAACTCGGACTGGACCGATCGTCTGTCGACGACCGTCCGGGCCACGTATCGTGACTGGGTCAAGGGCCAGGATCCCAAAAGCGGCCAGAACTATTCGGACGTGACCATCTGTACGGCCCCGACCGCCGATACGGCCCCGACCAACTCCACGGTCACCACCTGCGCCACGGGCTTCTCGTCGGTTCGCTTCGGACCCGACCAGTTCCGCCACGCCAACCAGCTGGACATTCAGGAAGCGGTGTTCCAGGGCACGGCGACCTATTCGCTCAACGACCACGTCTTCAAGTTCGGCTATCAGGGCTCGAAGAAGGAAGTGTTCAACGTGTTCGTGCCGCAGTCGCGCGGCGTTTACTACTTCGACTCGATCGCCGACTTCTCGGCCGGTCGCGCCAGCTCGCTGACCTACAACAACTCGATCACCGGCAACGCCATCGATGCGGCCGCCGACTTCAAGTACTGGCAGCACTCGCTCTATGCGCAGGACGCCATCGACGTCACGGACGACATCAAGGTCACGGCGGGCTTCCGCTTCGACTGGATCGACATGAAGGACGTGCCGGCCACGAACCCCAACTTCTCGGCGCGCAACGGCTTCACCAACACCACCACCCTCGACGGCCTGAGCATCCTGATGCCGCGCGTCTCGGCAACCTGGCGCGTGACCGACAGCCTGAAGCTGAACGCGGGCTTTGGCCTGTTCTCGGGCGGCCAGCCTGAAGTTCTGTTCGCCACGCCGTTCTATAATAACGGCTACGAGACCGCGAGCACGACAATCCGCCGCTGCATCACCGCCTCGTCGAACTGCACGGGCGCCAACGGCTATCTCGAAGCCTCGACGTCTTCGGCCGTGACCCCGGGCTTCAACGCCGCCGTCGGCGCTGCCGCCCTGGACAACCTCAACAGCTTCTCGGGCTTTGGCTATCAGATCCCGACCCTGGTGAAGTCGTTCCAGCAAGGCACTCTGGCAGGCACCCCGGGCATCAACCCGGCCAACGAAGTCATCGCCCTGAACCCGGCCTTCCAGCTACCGGCCGAATGGAAGCTGTACTTCGGCGGCAACTGGGAAGTGTATGACGGCTGGAACCTCGACGTTCAGTACGTGGCCACCCAGGCCCAGGACGCCGTGACCTTCTTTGACGCTCGCGCCCAGGCCCTGGTGATCAATGGCCAGCGCGCCCTGACCCCCGACGGCCGTCCGCGCTATGACGGCCTGACCCTGACGCCCGCCCTGCGCGCCGCCCAGGGCGTCACGTCCGCCAACCCCGGCGACAACCGCGACCTGATCACCAACAATGTCGACAAGGGTCAGGCCTTCACCGCCGGTGTCAGCCTGTCCAAGTCGTTCGACTTCGGCCTCGACCTGGGTCTTGGCTATGCCAGGCAGAACATCGACGAGTCGAACGCCGGCCTGCGCTTTGGCACCACCGCCGGCTCGCTTTACAACAGCGTCCCGGCCGGCCTGGATCCGGCCCGCGACGCCTACGGCACCGCGCTGGAAGAGATCAAGGACCGCTACAAGCTGGAAGCCGGTTACCGGAAGAAGTTCTTCGGCGACAACGAGACGCGCATCACCCTGTTTGGCGAGCGCACCTCGGGCCGCCCGCATGGCTTCACCATGCAGGACGCCGCTTCGGGCCGTAGCCCGGTGTTCGGCGTCAACCGCGCCGCCCAGCTGCTCTTCGTGCCGGACGTCAAGGGCGACGCCAACACCGCCGACCTGCAGATCGGCAATGTGTTCTTCGTCGACGCCGCCAACCGCGACCGCTTCGTCGGTTATGTGAACCAGTTCGGCCTCAAGCCGGGCATCCTTGAGAAGTATTCCAACACCAACAAGGACATCAACCGCGTTGACCTGCAGGTCAGCCAGGAGCTGCCGACCCTGATCAACGGTCACAAGCTGAAGGTCCAGTTTGACCTGCGCAACGTGCTCAACCTGATCGACCGCGACTGGGGCAAGGTTGAAGAATACGGCGACGGCGTCACCCTGGCGCGCGCAGCCTGTGTCAGCGCCACCGGTACGGCCCTGACCTCGGCCAATAACGCGACCTGCCCGGCCTATGTCTATTCGAGCGTTCCGACCTCGGTGACCAAGACCCGGAACATCAGCCAGTCGCTGTGGACCATGCAGGTGTCGCTGCGATACGAGTTCTAACCGACCCGTCAGCGACAAGATCAACAGGAAGGGCGGCCCCGCAACGGGCCGCCCTTTTTGTTTTGTCGCCCCCATCTGCTAGAAAACGTCATTTGCTAGGACCCCTGCTTGACCCCCGGTCCGCCAGGGGCCATTTGCGCCTCCCCTCTGATCCAGGCTTTCGACACATGACCCCGACCGTTCCCGCCGAGTGGGCCCCGCACCGCGCGATGTGGGTGGGCTTTCCCAGCCATGTTGAGCTCTGGCGCGAAGACCTGCCGGTCGCCCAGAAGGAAGTTGCCGATCTGGCCCGCGCCCTGGCCGGCCCCGGAGCCGAGCGCGTGCGGCTGATGGTGGTGGGCGACGAAGCCGAGGCCGCTGCCAAGGCCCTGCTGGCCGACACCACGGTCGAGATCGTGCGCGGCACGTTCGGCGACATCTGGCTGCGCGACACCGGCCCGATCTATGTCGAGACCCCCGACGGCCCGGTCGCCGCCGGTTTTGAGTTCAACGGCTGGGGCGGCAAGTTCGAGATGGAGGGCGACGACATCGTGGCCGAGCAGATCGCGGCGGCCTCGGGCACGCCCCTGACCCGCAACGGTTTCGTGCTGGAGGGTGGCTCGCTGGACCATGACGGCCTGGGCACCGTGCTCAGCACCCGCCAGTGCCTGCTCAACGAGAACCGTAACGGTGACTTCGACGAGGCCAAGGCCTTCGCGGCGCTCTCCAAGGCCCTGGGCGTCAAGAAGGTGCTGTGGCTGGGCGATGGCCTGCTGAACGACCACACCGACGGCCATATCGACAACCTGGCCCGCTTCGTCGCGCCGGGCGTGGTGGCCTGTCCGATGGCCTTCGGCGCCGATGATCCCAATGCCGAGGTCTATGCCGACACCGCGCGCACCCTGGCCGGCATGACCGACAGCCGAGGCTCGCCCCTGCAGGTGGTCCGCATCCCGTCGCCGGGCCGCATTCTGGATGAGGACGGCGAGCCAATCCCGGCCTCGCACATGAACTTCCTGATCGCCAATGAGGCGGTGATCGTGCCGATCTATGCGCAGGAGTCGGGGGCCTTCGCCGTCGAGGTGATTCAAGGCCTGTTCCCCGAGCGCGAGGTCATCGGCCTCCCCTCGACCGCCATCCTGACCGGCGGCGGTTCGTTCCACTGCATCAGCCAGCAGGAGCCGGCATGACCCGCACCCTCAACGTCGCCGCGATCCAGACCTCTTACGGGATGGACCTGCAGGCCAATATCAAGAAGACCGAAGCCTTCATCCGCCAGGCCGCCGCCGGCGGCGCGCAGGTCATCCTGCCGTCGGAGCTGTTCCAGGGGCCGTATTTCTGCGTGACCCAGGAAGAAAAGTGGTTCGCGGAGGCCCATCCGTGGCGTGAGCATCCGGTCGTCAAGGCCATCGCGCCCCTGGCCGGCGAGCTGGGCGTGGTGATCCCGATCTCGATCTTCGAGCGCGAAGGCCCGCACTATTTCAACAGCGTTGTCATGGCCGACGCCGACGGCTCGATGCTGGGCCTCTATCGCAAGAGCCACATCCCCGACGGTCCGGGCTATCAGGAGAAGTACTATTTCCGGCCCGGCGACACCGGCTTCAAGGTCTGGGACACGCGCTTTGGCCGGCTGGGCGTCGGCATCTGCTGGGACCAGTGGTACCCCGAGGCCGCCCGGGCCATGGCCCTGATGGGGGCCGAGGCGCTCTTTTATCCCACCGCCATCGGCAGCGAGCCGCATGACCCGACGCTCAACACCACCCTGCCGTGGCAGCGGGCGATGCAGGGTCACGCCGTCGCCAATGTGATCCCGGTGATCGGGGCCAACCGCATCGGCTTCGAACCCTGGGAGAACTATCCCAATGGCGGCCAGCAGTTCTATGGCTCCAGCTTCATCGCCAACCACCGCGGTGACCTGGTCAGCGAACTGGGCCGCGACGACGAGGGTCTGGTGGCGGCGTCGTTCGACCTGGACTTCCTGCGGACCCACCGCGCGGCCTGGGGCTTCTTCCGCGACCGGCGCCCGGATCTCTATGGTGCGCTGGCCAGCCCGCGTCCGGCTTAGGCCCAGCCTGCGCGGCCTTCGGGCGCCGGGCGCAAGGCGGCGGATTGAGCGCGAAGCCGCTTGACGAGTCGATATGTTATTTCATAACACTCCAATCGAGGCCGTTACCCCGGTCAAGGTTCAGGATTGTTCGATGCTCCGTCGTGCTTGTTTCTCCGCCGTCAGCCTGCTGGTCCTGACTGCCGCCGCCACCGCCCAGGCCGAAGTGGCGCCTGCCGCAACCGCGCCGGCGGCCGTGGAGGACGCCGAGGTCTCCAAGGTGGTGGTCACCGCCGCCCCCTATGCGGTGTCGGCCGACAACCTGACCGCCAGCGTCGCCATCGTCGACCGCACCGATCTGGATCTCGCACCCCCCACCGGCCTGGGCGACCTGCTCAGCGGCATGCCCGGCGTGCGCTCGACCGCCTTTGGTGCCGGTGCCAGCCGTCCGGTGGTGCGCGGCCTGGCCGGTCCCCGCGTCCAGGTACTGACCAATGGCGTGGGCCAGATCGACGCCAGCGCCCTGTCGCCCGACCACCAGGTGGCCACCGATCCCGGCGAGGCCGAGCGCATCGAGGTGCTGCGCGGCCCGGCGGCCCTGGCCTATGGCGGCTCTGCCATCGGCGGGGTGATCAACATCATCGACGACCGCATCGCCAGCCGCGCCCCGGAAGGCGGCTATAGCGGCCGGCTGCTGGCTTCGGGCGCGACAGGCGATAACAGCTATGCGGTCTCCGGCGCCATCCACGCAGCGGTCGGCCCGCTGGTCCTGACCCTGGACGGCCTTAAACGCGTTGCGGACGACTATGAAATTCCCGTGTTCCCCGAATCCCGCCGCCTGCTGGCCTCTGAAGGCGAAACCGCCGAGGGCGGCGGCGGCAAGCTGGCCAATACGGCGGTGGATCTCGAAGCCATCGGGGCGGGCGTCTCCTATGTCGGCGCCGACGGTTTCATCGGCGTCTCGGTCAAGAAGACCGACACGACCTACGGGGTCCCCGGCCACGCCCACGAGGAGCCAGGCGTTGAGGAGGAGGGGCCGGTCACCATCGGCCTGACCCAGACCCGCATCGACCTGCGCGGCGAGTACAACCGGCCCTTCGGCCCCTTCGCCAAGCTGCGCGCCTCGGCCGGCCACGCCGACTATGAGCATACCGAATTCGAGGGCGATGCGATCGGCACCAAGTTCATGTCCGACGGCTATGAGGGCCGCCTGGAACTGGTCCAGACCGAGCGCGGCGGCTGGAAGGGCGCGGTGGGCGTCCAGGCCCTGCGCCGCAACTTCGACGCCCAGGGCGCCGAGGCCTATGTGCCCAAGACCCAGATCACCGAATACGGCGCCTTCACCCAGCAGCGGGTCGAGAAGGCCGGCTGGGGCTATGAGGGCGGTCTGCGCATCGATTATCGCGATCTGGACAGCCTGAAGGGCCAGGCCGACTTCACCAACATCTCCGGTTCGCTGGGGGTCTTCACCCGGCCGTCGGACGCGGTGTTCTTCGGCGTGGCCCTGTCGCGCAACAGCCGCGCCCCGACCGAGGCCGAACTCTTCGCCGAGGGCCCGCACGTGGCCACGCGCGGCTTCGAGATCGGCGACGCCAACCTGGGCGAGGAAACCGCCTGGTCGGTCGAGGCCACCGCCCACTATACCGGTCCGCGCCTGAGCGCGGACCTGCACCTGTTCACCGCCCGCTATGACGGCTTCATCGACCTGCGCCCGACCGGCGCCGAGGAAGAGGGTCTGGCGGTCTATCAGTATATCCAGACCAAGGCCGACTTCCGCGGTTTCGAGGTCGAGACCAGCTACAAGGCCTGGCGCAGGGACGATCGGAGCCTGACCCTGGAGGCCTCCGGTGACTTCGTGCGCGGCGCGACGGATCTGGGCCCGCCGGCCCGCATCCCGTCCTATTCGGTGACGGGCCGGGCGATCTACGACGCCCGCTTCTGGACCGCCCGCGTGGAGGCCCGCCGTGTCGGCGAGCAGGACCGCGTGGCCGAGGGCGAACTGCCGACCGACGCCTATACGGTGCTGAACGCCTCCCTCGCCTGGAAGCCGAAGGGCGATGGCCAGCTGCGGGTGTTCCTGGACGGCCGCAACCTGACCGACGAGGAGATCCGCGAGCACGCCTCGTTCCTCAAGGACATCGCGCCGTCGGCCGGCCGCTCGGTGCGCGCGGGCGTCGCCTGGCGCTTCTAGCGACCCTTGTCGGGCGGACGGCGTTCGCTCGACAGTGGAAAGGGTGGCCGCGATATCCCCGGTCGGGACGGGTCGATTGCCGGGGCGCCTCGGATCGGCTAGAAGCGCCAAGCCCTTTACGGCCGCTCGCGCGTCCGCCCTTTCAGCTTTTTTGTAGAGCTATCCATGGAATCGACTCAGACCGCCGGCGGCATCTCCGGCAACGTTCTGTTCTACGTCTCGCCTGAGCCGCTGAACCGCGAGCAACATGCCAAGCTCGCCCTCGTCCACAACGAGAAGCCCTACAGCTTCGCCTCGACCGGCACCGCCGTGCCGCTGACGGTCACCGAGTTCGCTCCGGCCGCCCTGTCCTTCCCGGTGATCTTCGCCGGCGACGACCGCGTGCCCCTGGCCGTCATGGGCCTGAACAACGGCGAGAACCTGTTCGTCAACGCCGACGGCTCGATCGACGCGGGCGTCTACATCCCCGCCTATATCCGCCGCTATCCGTTCGTGCTGGCCAATGACGAAGGCCAGGACCGCCTGATCGTCTGCATCGACAAGGGCTCGAGCCTGCTGTCGGAAGCCGGCGAAACCAAGCTGTTCGACGACAAGGGCGAGCCCACCGAATACACCCAGAACTGCATCAAGTTCTGTGACGACTTCGAAGCCGAACGCCGCCGCACCGACTCGTTCGTGCAGCTGCTGAAGGACAATGACCTGTTCGAACTGAAGACCGCCATCTTCACCCCGACCGACGAAGCCGGCCAGCCGGGCCAGCCGCAGACCGTCGCCGAATACTACGGCGTGTCGGAAGAGAAGCTCAACGCCCTGCCGGTCGAGAAGCTGCGCGAACTGCAAACCAACGGCGCCCTGGCCCAGATCTATGCGCACCTGGTGTCGCTGGTCGGCTGGGACCGACTGATCGCCGTCGCCATGGTCCGCCAGGCGGCCGCGGCGGGTGTGGTTGTGAACTAAGACAGGCTTCCTTCGGGAGGTTTACGAACAAGGGCGGCGAGGCTTCGGCTTCGGCGCCCTTTTTCTTGGGCGCTGACCCACACACAATCCCGCTCTCCCCGGCGAAGGCCGAGGCCCAGATTCAGCCTGAGCGTCTGGGGATGACGCGCCTATTGCCTTAGCCAGATCGACGGCGCCCGCAGGTTCGATCTGGGCCCCGGCCTTCGCCGGGGAGAGCGGAAGGGGGGCGAGTGTCTACCGCGCGAAGATGCTCCGGGTCAGGCACGAAAACACCAGCCGTCCCGCCTCGTCGAGCAGGTCGTGCTGGGCGATGATCATGCCCTTGCCTTCGCCGACCGGGTCCTTGCCCATCACCGTCATGCGGCCGCGCAGCAGCTCACCGACCGGCGGGTTGCGCATCCAGCGCAGGGCGTCGACGCCCAGGCGCTTGGTCTGCGGCCAGGCGGCGCTCGCCTCGGCGTCCAGCCGCGACCAGATGGCGAAGACCATCACATCGGGGGCGCCGTTCTCGACCGGCCAGCCGGGGGCGAAGGCGGCGATGAAGGCGTCCAGCGCCTTGGCCTCCACGGCGCGGGTGCCCAGCGAGACGACCTGGCCAATCTCGATATCGTCGAACGCGGCGGGCATGATCTGGAGACTCGCTTTGAAGGGCCTTTGACTCTCCATGGTCGGTCGGTCCTTGTCGAGAGCGCGTAGCCGGGCCATGTGTCCCTGACGCTTTTTGGCTCGGGCAGGCTTCATGTTGATCCGGAAACTTCTCGTGGCCGTGCAGGCCGTGCTCTTTGCCGGTTTTCTCGCCAGCTCGGGCGGCGGACAGGCCCTGGCGGGTCCGGTCAATACCGGTCACATCGAAGCCGAGCTGGTGGCCCAGGACGCCGCCGCCGTGCCGGGCGCGACGATCTATGTGGCCCTGCGCCAGAAGATCCAGCCGGGCTGGCACACCTATTGGCGCAATCCGGGCGACGCCGGCGACGCCACCAAGATAGTCTGGACCCTGCCGACCGGCTGGACCGCCGGATACATCGTCTGGCCGACCCCGGAAAAAAGCCGCGTCGGGCCGCTGCTTGACTACGCCTATACAGGCGAGGTGCTGTTGCCCGTGCCGATCACGGTGCCGGTCGACGCCAAGCCGGGTTCGACGGTGACCCTGAAGGCCGCCGCCGCCTTTCTGGTCTGCGAAGAGATCTGCATTCCCGAGGACGCCGTTCTCACCCTGAGCCTGCCGATCGTGGCCGGGGTGCCGGGTCCCGATCCCAAATGGGGCGCGGTGGTCGCCAAGACCCTGGCCGACGCGCCCAAGGCGGCCGGCCTGAAGGCTGTGTTCAAGCTGGACGGCGGCGTGCTCAAGCTGGCCGTCACCGGCGCGCCGCTGAAGGGCGCCGACATGGCCGGAGCCTATTTCTATCCCTATTCCGGCAAGGTCATCGACCACGCCGCCGAGCAGACCATCGAGCGCGGAGCCGAAGGCCTGACGCTGGGCCTGACCCCGGGCTATGACTTCACCTCGGGCACTGCTCCGACGGAGCTGTCGGGCGTCGTGGCGCTGAACGGCCAGGCCTACGAGGTCACCGCCACGGCGGGCGAGCCCCCGGCCGGTGCCTTCGGGCTCGGCGCGCCGCTGGCCGTCGCCAAGCCGGCGGATGCGGCCGGCCTCGCCACGGCTCTGGTCTTTGCCTTCCTGGGCGGGCTGATCCTCAACCTGATGCCGTGCGTCTTCCCGGTACTGTCGATGAAGGCCGCCAGCCTGGCCGGCCACGCCCACGATCCGGGCAAGACCCGCCTGCAGGGCCTGGCCTTCCTGGTCGGAGTCGTCGCAACCTTCCTGGCCTTGGCTGGCCTGCTGATCGCGGTGCGGGCCGGCGGCGCGGCCGTGGGCTGGGGCTTCCAGCTGCAGTCGCCGGTGGTCGTGGCTAGCCTCGCCCTGGTGATGCTGCTGGTGGCGCTGAACATGTCGGGTGTCTTCGAGTTCGGGACCTCGGTCCAGGGCGTCGGCGGCAGCATCTCGGCGCGCGGCGGGGTGACCGGCGCCTTCTTCACCGGTGCCCTGGCCGTGGTGGTGGCCGCCCCCTGCACCGCGCCGTTCATGGCCGGCGCCCTGGGCTTTGCCCTGGTCCAGCCGCCGCTGATCTCGCTGTCGGTGTTCCTGGCCCTGGCCCTGGGCTTTGCCGCCCCGTTCGTGATCCTGACCTTCGCGCCCGCCCTGCTGGCCCGGCTGCCGCGTCCCGGTGCCTGGATGGACACCCTGAAGAAGGGCCTGGCCTTTCCGATGTATGGCACGGCGGCCTGGCTGGTCTGGGTGTTCAGCCAGCAGACCGGGTCGATCGCCCTGGGCCAGGTGTTTGCCGCCGCCGTGCTGCTGGCCTTCGCCGCCTGGCTGTACGGCCACGCCCAGACGCGCCGTGCCGGGGGCAAGCCGAGCCTGGTTCCGTTGCTGATCTCGCTGCTGGCTCTGGCGGGCGCTATCGCCTTGACGGCTCTCACCGTGAACGCGACGCCCCCCACCGCATCCATTGCTGGGGATGCCGCTCCCACCGGTCCCGGCCTCATCTCCGAGTCGTGGTCGCCGGAGAAGGTCGCCGCGCTTCAGGCCGAGGGCCGCCCCGTGATGGTCGATTTCACCGCCGCCTGGTGCGTGACCTGCCAGGTCAACGAGAAGGTCGCCCTGTCGGGCGCCGGTGTCGCCCAGGTGTTCAAGGACAAGAACGCCGTGCTGCTGAAGGCCGACTGGACCAATCGCGACGCCACCATCGCCGCCGCCCTGGCCGAGCATGGCCGGGCGGGGGTGCCGCTGTATCTGGTCTATCCGGCCAAGGGCGGGCCGCCGGTGATCCTGCCGCAGCTGCTGACCGAGGGCATGGTCATCGAGGCCATCGAGAAGGCGGCGCCTTAAGCCGCCGGCGTCGGCGGGGCGGTGATCACTTCGACATTGTCGTTGAGCAGATAGACCATGTCGCGCAGGGCCAGGTCCTGGTCCTTGACGGTTTTGGCAGCGTTCATGGCGGCCAGCTTTTCGGGCAGGTCGACCGAGATGCCGCGCAGGATGCACTTGAGATCGTCGACCGCGCCGCGTTCCTTGAGCGTCAGGTGGCCCTTCATGTCGAGGGCGGAGAGCTCGGCGATCTCCGCGCCGAAGGCCTCCGCGCCCGGCACGGCGACGGCCGGGGCAGCCGGGTCGGCGCCGAGCGATTTCCGATAGGCCTCGACCTGCAGCTTCAGCCCGCCGGCCCGGCGCACGATGTCGGAGAACAGCGGCTCGCCGGCCACCGAGGCCGGGGCGCTGAGGGTCGGAACGGCGGTCTGCAGCGGCGCGGGGCTGCTGGAGGCCAGCCACAGCAGGGCGGAAAAGGCGATCACGTCGCAGGACATCTGAACTCTCCCCGCGAAAAACGTCATTGGTCTTCATGACGCGGCGGCATCCGTTTGATAAGCCCGCACCGGTAAACGCCGATTTACCACGTTCACCACAAGGACCGCCCGCATGGCCGATCTCGATGCCGCCTGGACCCGCCTGGAAACCGCCGCCCAGGCTGCCGGCGACAAGCGCATCGTCGAGATGTTTGACGCGGAGCCGGGAAGGCTCGCAGCGCTGACCCTCGATGTCGCCGGTCTGCACCTCGACCTGTCGAAACAGGCCTGGGACGAGGCCGGCCTGGAGGCCGCCCTTGACCTGGCCCACGCCGCCGACGTCGAGGGCGCCCGGGCCGCGATGCTGGCCGGCGAGGCGATCAATTCCTCTGAAGGCCGCGCCGTGCTGCACACCGCCCTGCGGGCTCCGGCGGGCGCCGACATCAAGGCCGGCGGCGTTCCGGTGATGGCGCAGGTCGAGTCCGTCCGGCAGCGGATGAAAACCTTCGCCGAGGCCGTGCGCTCGGGCCAGATCAAGGGCGCCACCGGCAAGCCGTTCAAGGCCATACTGCACATCGGCATCGGCGGCTCAGACCTGGGGCCCCGCCTGCTGTGGGACGCCCTGCGGCCGATCAAGCCCGACATCGACCTGCGCTTCGTGGCCAATGTCGACGGCACCGAGTTTGCCATGATGACCGCCGATCTCGACCCGGAAGAGACCCTGGTCATCATCGTCTCCAAGACCTTCACCACCCAGGAGACCCTGGCCAATGCCGGCGCGGCCCGCGCCTGGCTGGCCGAGACCTTGGGCGAGGCCGCCGCCGGTCAGCACCTGGCCGCCATCTCGACCGCGCTCGACAAGACCGCCGCCTTCGGCATCAGCGACGAGCGGGTGTTCGGCTTCTGGGACTGGGTCGGCGGCCGCTATTCGCTGTGGTCGTCGGTCAGCCTGTCGGTGGCCGTGGCCTGCGGCTGGGACGCCTTCGAGGGCTTCCTGAACGGTGGCGCGGCCATGGACGCCCACTTCGCCTCGGCCCCGCTGGAGAAGAACGCCCCGGTGCTGCTGGCCCTGGCCCAGATCTTCAACCGCAACGGCCTGGACCGCCGGGCCCGCTCGGTTGTTCCGTACTCGCACCGCCTGCGCCGCCTGGCCGCCTTCCTCCAGCAGCTGGAGATGGAGAGCAACGGCAAGTCGGTCGGTCCCGATGGCCGGCCGGTCAAGCGCGGCACCGCCACGGTGGTGTTCGGCGACGAGGGCGCCAATGTCCAGCACGCCTATTTCCAGTGCATGCACCAGGGCACCGACATCACGCCGATGGAGCTGGTCGGCCTGGCCAAATCCGATGAGGGTCCGGCCGGCATGCACGACAAGCTGCTGTCCAACCTGCTGGCCCAGGCCGAGGCCTTCATGGTCGGCCGCACCACCGATGACGTGATCGCCGAGCTCACCGCCAAGGGCGTGTCGGAAGCGCAGATCGCCACCCTGGCCCCGCAGCGCACCTTCGCCGGCAACCGGCCTTCAACCTTGCTGCTGCTGGAGCGCCTGACGCCGCAAACCTTCGGCGCCCTGATCGCCCTCTATGAGCACAAGACCTTCGTCGAGGGGGTGATCTGGGGCATCAACAGCTTTGACCAGTGGGGCGTCGAGCTGGGCAAGGTGATGGCCGGCGCCATCCTGCCGGAGCTGGAAAGCGGGGCGGCGGGGAGCCACGATCCCTCGACGGCGGCGTTGATCGGGCGGCTGAAGGTTTAGAGCCTTCGATCACTCGCCCCCTCCGCGCCTGCGGCGCTCCTCCCCCGGAGGGGGAAGATGATCCGCGCCCTTCATCTTCCCCCTACGGGGGAAGACGATCGCGCAGCGATCCGTAGGGGGCAAGTTTGCGTCGTCAGTCTGCCTCCTCGTCGGGGCTGACACCCCCCACCGCCTCCCGCGCCAGCAGCCTGGCCCGCCAGTCGTCGGGCACGGGCTCGTAGCGGTCGATCGTGTCGAGGGTGTCCTTCAGCGTGCTGTACCTGACGCGCAGCAGCAGTTCGGCGCTGGCCGCGCGGTCAAACGCCGCCAGCTCGGCCTTGCGCTGCTCCAGCGTCATCTCGCCGCCGGCCGGGAAAGCGATCACCTTGTCGTCGCTCGCTTGGCCGGGCGGCAGGGGCGGCGTGTCTCTGAACTTGCTCATGGCTAAATCTCCGCAGGATGAGGGGATGAACGGCGCGCCCCGCCTGAAGGCAGGACACAGGTTCGCGTCGTCCGCCGAGCAAAGGCCCGGCGAGGTGGGGAGGCGGCGGAGCGTCCGGGCGCGCCCGGAGGGTTGGGATGGAGAATACCGTTTCGACACGTACGGGCGCTCCGCGCGGCCGGTGGACGAAAGCCTGCGGGGCGCGGGGTCTTAACCCGCTCCCGACCTTAGGCCTCCGGCGGGCGGACCAGGAGGCGACCCCCGATCCGGACTGCACGGGCGATTTCAGCCCGCGCCTGGCGCGCATCGTCGGGCGTCGCCAAAGGGTGTTCCCGGCGGTCCGGGCCCGGCTTCATCACGCGACGTCCCCGCAAGGATCGCCCCGCTCCACCAGACCCCATCGGGCCTTTGAACGACGGCCGACGGGCGCTACCCGCTCGACCGCCCCCATCACCCGTCAGATCGCCAGCTGGACGTCCTCCCCGGTGACGAGGCGAGAGTTAGTATGCGGGCGATTTTGCAGGGGCGGATGCGATTGTCATCGTGACGGTGGTCGCCGGGCTTAGGGCGTTGAAATCCCTGGCGGCGGGGCGGGGTTATCCCCGTGGGGGAACGGGGATAGAGCCGATTTCGGAACCCCTCAACCTCCGCCCTCCCCGGCGACCCGTAGGGTGGCGAAGCCAACGCCGGGGCCCAGATTCAGCCTGAGCCTCTGGGGGTGATGCGCCCTCCGACGGAGCCAGAAAGCACCCGCCGCCCTGGGTTCGATCTGGGCCCCGGCTTTCGCCGGGGAGAGCAGGTTGGGGGAAAGCCGCCGCCGCCGCCGGCCACACCACCCGTGGTCGATTGACTCCGGCCCACGCCGGGTTGAGAACAAACGGCGAACAACGGAGCCTTTCATGCAGACCCAACGCCCCCGCCGGCGCGCGCCTTGCCGTGTGTGCAACCCATGAGCCCGCGCAACGGCCGCGCCGGCATGCCCGACCCGGAGCGCTTCTTCGACGGCCTGCGCCCGGCGCGCCAGGCCTGTATCGACCAGCTGCGCAACCTGCCGCCCAACGGGCCGCACTATTCGATGATGCGGGTGATCATCGCCGCCCTCGACGTGGCGGCCGAGTTCTTCACCCACCGCCGCGACTTCTTCCTCAGCACCCGTCCGGACATGATCGGGGGCGGGTCGGGACGGACGGGGGAGGGCGGGTAGGGATCGGAGCCGTGTCGAAAAACCCTCTCTCATGGAGAGAGGGCGGGGCCCGTCCCGGCGAAGGCCGGGATGGGAGGGTGAGAGGTTACACCCTCTCCGAACGGGCGCCGGCAGGACGTCGCCGGCGAAAACCCCCTGAAACAGTGTTTTGATCGCCTTTTGTTTTCCAAATTCAACGCAAATCTGGCCCTGCGGATTGATCCAGACGCCAGGATCGATCGACGCGCGTTGCTCAGATCAGCACGCCGCCACCCCTTCCCCCGCCCCGCCCTATCCGCTATAGCCCGCCCGCAATGACCCGCACGCCGCACCATCACGGCCGCCACCACCATCCGACCTCGCCTCGCGGGATCGGCCGGGTCCGCTCGCTCTAGAAGCAAGCCCCCTGCCTGAGCCCCGCCTAGCGGATGGGGCTTTGCTGCAAGCGCCATCCGTCGAAGCCTTGAAGTTCTAAGGACGACGATGACCGACTCCCCCAAGACCGAACCCGCAGACACCTTCCGCCCGCAAGCCCGCGCCCCGCGCGGCTTTGCCGACAAGCGGGCCCGCGACCTGCGGGCCGAGCGCGCCATTCTGGAGGCGGTGTCGAAGGTCTATGAGCGGCACGGCTTTGAGGCGCTGGACACCGGGGCCTTCGAATATGCCGACGCCCTGGGCAAGTTCCTGCCCGACAGCGACCGTCCCAACGAGGGCGTGTTTGCCCTGCAGGACGACGATGAGCAGTGGATGGCGCTGCGCTACGACCTGACCGCGCCCCTGGCCCGGTTTGCGGCGCAGAACTGGGAGACCCTGCCCAAGCCGTTCCGCCGCTATGCCTATGGCCCGGTGTGGCGCAACGAGAAGCCCGGCCCCGGCCGCTTCCGCGAATTCATCCAGTGCGACGCCGACACGGTGGGCTCGGCCCGGCCCGAGGCC
>JANOSS010000151.1:0-12590 GCA_031415995.1 Caulobacter sp.
GAAAATGCGGTCCTTGTCTTCGAGGATACCGACCATGACTCAGCTTTGCGGATCGAATGGATGGGCGCGCACATACCGCGTCCGACGAAGGATGACATAGGCGAAAAGCAGCCAACCGGCGGCAATCGTCACAAGACCCAGAACAACGGCCCAATCTGGCGCGCCGGCGATGACCCGTCCCCAGATCAGGAGCAGGGCGCCGAGCAGGCAGGCCACGAAGCCGATGCCGCGTTCGCGGCGTCCGAGGCCGCGAATCGTCTCGAGATAGGCCGCCTTACGGGTGTTGAAGTCGCTGTCGTCGATCATGACGAAGCCCCCTCTTCCCGCTTCACGGCGCGCATCCAGCCCAGGACGAACCAAATCTGCGCGCCCAGCCCTGCAGCGACCAGAACCAGGAAGGCCGGCAAAAGCCAACCGATTCCCATAGCCACATGACCGACGATCGCCGCGCCGGCCAGCACGAAGCAGACCGCGTCGATGGCGAGCATCGCGGTCAGTCGCTTCTTCTGGAGGACGGCCTCGGTGTTCATCAGGCAGCCGGCTCCGCCCCAGACACTTTGATTTGAGGAGCCTTCTTGGGCTTTTCGGGCAGGTTCGGGATCTTGATTTTCTTGGCCAGCGAGCCGTCGAAGAGCTTGGGATCGGTCAGGGTCTTGATCGAATCCTTGGGCTCCGAAGCCTTGCGGCCGTCATAGCTACCCGGCTGCGGCGACTTGTCGGCGGCGAAGTCGTCGAGGATCTGGGCCAGGCTCTCCGGCGTCAGGTCCTCGTAATAGTAGTCATTGATGGCGGCCATCGGTGCGTTGCAGCACGCGCCCAGGCACTCGACCTCTTCCCAGCTGAACTTGCCGTCCGCCGAGACGTGGTTGGCGTCGCCGATCTTGTCCTTCAGCACCTTGCGCAGGTCCAGGGCGCCGCGCAGCTGGCAGGGCGTGGTGCCGCACAGCTGCACGAAGGCGACCTTGCCGACCGGCTGCAGCTGGAACATCACATAGAAGGTCGCGACTTCCAGCACCCGGATGACCGGCATCTCAAGCTGCCTGGCGATCTCCTGGATCGCGGGCTCAGGGATCCAGCCTTCCTGCTTCTGGGCCAGCCAGAGCATCGGGATCACCGCCGACTGCTTGCGCTCGGCGGGATATTTGGCTTTCCACCAGTCAGCCTTGGCCTGGCTCTCCTGGGAGAACGCAAAGCTCGCGGGCTGTTCCTTGGCGAGACGACGAACGGACATGCGTCAGGCTTTCACGAAATCGACGCGAGCAATCTTGTCGCCGGCGAAGGTGTAGATGGCGGCGACCTCGAAAGGCGACGCGTCGGGCGAACGGAAGACCCGCTCGTGGTCGATGACCTTGTTGCCGATAACCACACGCGACAGCAGTTCGGCGCGGTTTTGCGGAAACTGGGCGAACAGGCCGACATGCCGCTCGCGGAACGCTGAGACGCCATGCAGGTTGGGCTCGGCGTTCAGATCGGCGACCATCATGTCATCGGCGAAGTGCTGGCACAGCGCATCGACGTCCTGGGCGTTATAGGCGTCCAGCTGGCCTTGAACGGCGGCCTCGATCAACGGTCGATCTCCCCGAACACGATGTCCAGCGAGCCGATGATGGCCGACACGTCGGCCAGCATGTGGCCGCGGTTCATCCAGTCCATGGCCGCAAGGTGAGGGAAGCCTGGTGCGCGGATCTTGCAGCGATACGGCTTGTTGGTGCCGTCAGAGACGACGAATACGCCGAACTCGCCCTTGGGAGCCTCGACGCAGGCATAGACCTCGCCGGCCGGCGTACGGAAGCCTTCGGTGTAGAGCTTGAAGTGATGGATCAGAGCTTCCATCGATCGCTTCATCTCGGCGCGACGCGGCGGGCTGACCTTGTTGTCCTCGGTCATCACCGGGCCTGGCGTCTTGCGAAGCATGTCGCAGGCCTGGCGGATGATCTTCGCTGACTCGCGCATCTCCTGCATGCGACACAGATAGCGATCATAGCAGTCGCCGTTCTTGCCCAGCGGGATATCGAACTCGAATTCGTTGTAGCATTCATAGGGCTGGCTGCGGCGCAGATCCCAGGCGATGCCGGAACCCCGCGCCATCACGCCGCTGAAACCCCACTCGATCGCCTGCTCGCGCGTCACCACGCCGATATCGACATTACGCTGCTTGAAGATGCGGTTGCCGGTGATCAGCGTCTCAATGTCGTCGCAAATTTTCGGGAACGCCTTTGCCCAGGTGTCGATGTCCTCGACAAGAGCGTCAGGCAGGTCCTGATGGACGCCACCCGGCCGGAAATAGTTGGAGTGCAGTCGAGCGCCGCAGGCACGCTCGTAGAACACCATCAGCTTTTCACGTTCCTCGAAGCCCCAAAGCGGCGGCGTAAGGGCTCCGACGTCCATGGCCTGGGTCGTCACGTTCAGCAGGTGACTGAGGACACGGCCGATTTCGGAATAGAGCACCCGAATGATCTGGCCACGCCTGGGAACATCGACACCAAGCAATTTCTCGATGGCCAAGCAGAAAGCGTGCTCCTGATTCATCGGAGCCACATAGTCGAGGCGGTCGAAATACGGGATGTTCTGGAGGTAGGTGCGCGCCTCCATCAGCTTCTCGGTGCCGCGATGCAGCAGGCCGATGTGCGGATCGACGCGCTCGACGACTTCGCCGTCCAGCTCCAGCACCAGGCGCAGCACGCCGTGCGCGGCCGGGTGTTGCGGGCCGAAATTGATGTTGAACTTGCGGACGGGCGTTTCCGGGATCATCGGAACCGCCGGTTCGTCACGAACGAGATCGGTCACCGCTGCGGGGGTGTCTTGGCCGGTCATGATTCCTGGCCTTCCTTACGCTGCTCGATGCTGAGCGAAACAAGCAGCCCTGCGATCAGCAGGACGGCGCCCAGCAACGTGATGATGGTGGTCGCGACGTCCCAGGACTGGGAAATCGCAGCTTGCGACAACGGCAGGGCCAGCAACACAGACGCCGCGCCCAGCAACGCGCTGCGCAGCTCCGCGACTTCCATGCGCCGCAATCCGGCTCCGACCGCCAAGGTCATGACCGCGATCATGATGGCTATGCCCAGACCCTTGTTCTGCTCCACCGAAATGATCGGAGCGCGGGTGAACCAGCCCGTCAGCCGCATGCCGATGGTCATCAGGAACGCGGTGGAAAATGTCACCAGAAAAAACGCGGTGGCGGAACGGAACGTCGGCCTGCGCAGACCCATGATCATGCATCCCCTGCTCTCTTCTCGGCCTTCTCATCGCCGGGCAACGCATACTTCGCGCCTTCCCAGGGAGAGAGGAAATCGAACGCACGGAACTCGGTAATCTTGACGGGTTCATAGACGACGCGCTTGAGCTCGTCGTCGTAGCGAACCTCGACATAACCCGTCATCGGGAAGTCCTTCCTCAGCGGATGGCCGTGGAAGCCGTAGTCGGTCAGGATCCGGCGCAGGTCAGGATGGCCGTCGAAGAAGATGCCGTACATGTCGAACGCTTCACGTTCGAACCAGTTGGCCACTTCAAACACCGGGGTGATGGACGGGACCGGCGTGTCCTCGTCGGTCGAGACCTTCAGGCGGATGCGATGGTTCTTCACCAGCGACAGCAGGTGGTAGACGACGTCGAAGCGTGCAGTGCGCTCCGGATAGTCGACGCCCGCCAGATCAATCAGCTGGTGGAAACGGCAAGCAGCATCGTCACGCAGGAAGATCAGCGTTTCGCAGACCGTCGCGGCGCGAGCAACGACAGTGAGTTCACCGAAGGCCACCGAATGACCGAGCACGCCCGGGCAGCGCGCGACGATGTCCTGTCCGAGAAGTTCGAGAGCCTCGCTCATCGCTCGATGGTCCCCGTGCGACGGATCTTCTTTTGCAGCTGCAACACGCCATAGACCAAGGCTTCGGCGGTCGGCGGGCAACCCGGGACATAGATGTCCACCGGCACCACCCGGTCGCAGCCGCGAACAACGCTGTAGCTGTAATAGTAGTAGCCGCCGCCATTGGCGCAGCTGCCCATCGAGATGACGTAGCGCGGCTCGGGCATCTGGTCATAGACCTTGCGCAGAGCCGGGGCCATCTTGTTGGTCAGAGTGCCCGCGACGATCATCACGTCGCTCTGACGCGGGCTGGCTCGCGGCGCGAAGCCGTAGCGCTCGAGGTCATAACGCGGCATCGAAGCCTGCATCATTTCCACTGCGCAGCAGGCCAGGCCAAACGTCATCCACATCAGCGAGCCGGTCCGGGCCCAGGTGATAAGGTCATCGGCTGCTGCCGTGATGAAGCCTTTGTCGGCCAACTGACCCGAGACTCCGTCAAAGAACGGATCGTGCAGCTTGGGGTCATAGCCCTGCACCGTCGAGCGGCCAGCGGAGCCGGCCGGAATCAGGGGCGAGCTATTGGCGGGAACGATCACTCCCATTCGAGGGCGCCCTTCTTCCATTCGTAAATGAAGCCAACAGTCAGGACGCCCAGAAAGGTCATCATCGACCAGAAGGCAAAGACCGCAGCTTCGTGCGGCAATTTCATCAGGCTGACGGCCCAGGGGAACAGGAATGCCACTTCCAGGTCAAAGATGATGAAGAGGATCGACACCAGGTAGAAGCGAACGTCGAACTTCATGCGCGCATCGTCGAAGGCGTTGAAGCCACATTCGTAGGCGGACAGCTTTTCCGGGTCCGGCGCCCTGGGCGCGAGCACCGCAGCAGCGGCCAGGAAGGCGACCCCGATAACGGTCGCGATCCCAAGAAAAATAACGATCGGCAGATACTGGAGAAGGTAGGCGTTCATGACAGCCCTTGGCTTGAATCGAGCGGGTTGTAGCCCATGCTCGCCGACGCTTCAAACGCCTGCGACACATTGAGAAACGGTCGCAACTGATCCCCATCCACAGCTTCGGCGACATGGCCGTTGACACGAGTCCGCGCCCGACATATCAGACGCGCCTCGCCGAAGGGCGGGTCGCACTTTCGCTTCGGCGAAGGCCTAATGCGGATGTAGCTCAGTTGGTTAGAGCGCCGGCCTGTCACGCCGGAGGTCGCGGGTTCAAGTCCCGTCATTCGCGCCACCTTCCAAAGGTGGTTGTGCTTCCCCCTTAAGACGGCGAATACGGACGACTGTCGCGCCCTGGCGCACGACGCGGATGTAGCTCAGTTGGTTAGAGCGCCGGCCTGTCACGCCGGAGGTCGCGGGTTCAAGTCCCGTCATTCGCGCCACCGTCCGGCGCTTTTCCCCAGAATTCAAGTTTTGGATCCAATCGGTCCCCCATTTTGGGTCCCCTGATCGCAAAGGCTTGAGCTTGCCGCGATCCGACACGATGTAGGGACGATGCCTGAAGCTCCCCGTCCCGTGGTTTCCGTTCTTGACTTGGCGCCGGTGCCGATGGGCTCAACCGTTAGCGACGCGCTCCGCAACAGCCTCGACTTAGCCAGGCACGCAGAGAAGCTGGGCTTTCACCGCTACTGGCTGGCCGAACATCACAACATGCCCGGAATCGCCAGCGCCGCGACGGCCGTGGCCATCGGCTATGTCGCCTCCGGCACTTCGACAATTCGGGTCGGCTCGGGGGGAATCATGCTGCCAAACCACGCACCTCTGATGGTCGCCGAGGCGTTCGGCACCCTGGCCGCACTCTATCCGGGTCGCATCGATCTGGGTCTGGGCCGCGCGCCGGGCACCGATCAGGCTACTATGAGAGCCCTGCGTCGTTACATGGGCGCTGTCGATTCGTTCGCCCAGGACGTTGTGGAGCTTCAGGCCTGGTTCCAGCCAGCGACGCCGGACCAGCCGGTGCGCGCAGTACCCGGCGAGGGGCAGGAGGTTCCACTTTGGCTGCTGGGCTCCAGCACCTACAGCGCCCAGCTGGCGGCCGCCCTGGGCCTCCCCTTCGCCTTTGCCGCACACTTCGCGCCGGATCATCTCATGGACGCCGTCACCTTGTACCGTCGTCACTTCAAACCGTCCGCCGCCCTCGCCTCGCCCTACCTCATGATCTGTATAGGCGTGTGCGCGGCTGAGACTGATGAAGAAGCCAGGCGACTGTCATCATCCACGCAGCAACAGTTTCTGGCGCTGCGCAGAGGTCGGCCTGGCCTGTTGCCGCCTCCGGTGGACGACATCACCCAAATCGCCTCGCCGGCGGAGCTCGCAGGCCTTGAGCACACTTTCCGCTATTCGGCCGTCGGCTCGCCCGAGACGGTTCGGGGCAAGATCGAAGCCGTCCTGGCCCTGACCGGCGCCGATGAGCTGATGGCGGCCTCGCAGATCCATGATCACGCCGCACGGGTTCGCAGCTACGAAATACTGGCAGGCGTTCGCCCTCAGCCAAGCCTGTAACGCCCCTTCCCTTGCTCACGACAAGGGGGATGGGCCCGGACGCGCCGCAGAGCGGCTTTAGTGTTCAGCCTCGCCAAACAGAGCGACGTAAAGGTCGCTTGGCACGATAGGCTTTTCGATCATGCCTTTCATTCCAGCGCTGCGGCACGCCTCCATGTCTTGGGCCGAAACGGAGCCGCTGACGGCGTTGACCGGCGTCTGACGATTCAGTCCGGAAGCGCGCAACCGGCGGGCCGCCTCGAGGCCATCCACGCCCGGCATCCGCACATCCATCCGGATCGCGTCGAATAGGGAGAATTAAAATATGGCCCATGTCCTGGGCCACCGCCGAAAAGGAACCCCCTAAAGCGGTCCTCGGCCCCCTTTGGCGCAGTGAGAATAGAGCCTGAGTGAGCAACTTGGCCGATGCCGCTGCAGCCGGCGTACCTAACTGCCAAAGCGAACCCACTAAGCGGAATGATCCACAGCAGAACGGTCACGCTTACCTGTGACCGCTCTGCTATCCGTCAGCATCAACCTTGCTCAGCGTGGGTTGAGCAACCCAGTCGTCCGGCTTGGGCTCAGGCGTCGGGCTTGGACGCTCGTCGCACTTCGACGACCCGAACCCGCGCGCCGTCCAGCACCAGGGCCAGTTCGCCGCGTTTGATCTTGAGGGCGTCGGCCCCGAAGGCGTCGCGACGCCACCCAGCGAGCGCCGGCGTATTGGCGTTGTCGTCGGCGGCTATTTTTTCGAGGTCAGAGACCGTGGCGATCAGCTTGGACGCCACGCCGGCTTCTTCGGCGCGGGCCTTGAGCAGAACCTTCAGCAGCTCAACGACGGCGCCGGCCGAGGCAGGCGGCGGCGGACCGGGCTTTTCAAGAACCGGCGCATAGCCTTCCGGATCGGCCAGGGCCGCCTTGATGGCCGCCAGCAGGTCGGGGCCAAACTTGCTCCCACCAAAGCCCTTGGGCACACCACGCATGGTATTGAGGGCGTCGACCGTGGTCGGGGCCTGGGTGGCCAATTCGTCAATGGCCTCGTCCTTCAGGATCCGGCCGCGGGGCTGATCGCGCTGCTGGGCGGTGCGCTCGCGCCAGGCCGCCACGGCCTGGAACACGGCGAGATACTTCTGCGCCGTCTTGCGAGGACGAAGCCGGCGCCAAGCCTTTTCCGGATCGACGTCATAGAACGCCGGATCGCAAAGGGCCTGCATCTCTTCCTCGACCCACGGCAGGCGGCCGGCGTCGGCCAGCCGCTGACGCAGCATCGGAAACAGCGAGGCGAGATGGGTGACATCAGCCAGGGCGTAGGTCAGTTGGGCTTCCGACAGCGGGCGACGAGCCCAGTCGGTGAACCGGCTGGACTTGTCGAGCTCGATCTTGAGCATCTGTCGGACCAGCGCGTCATAAGCGATCTGCTCGCCAAAGCCGGCGGCCATGCCGGCGACCTGGGTGTCGAACAACGGCCGGGGCATGGCGCCCAGGTTGTTGAAGATTTCAACGTCCTGCCGGGCAGCGTGGAACACCTTGAGCACGCGCTCGTCGCGCATCAGATCCAGCAGCGGCGTCATGTCCAGACCGTCCGCAAGCGGGTCGATCACGGCCTCGACATTGGGCGCGCCAACCTGGATCAAGCAGAGCTTTGGCCAATAGGTCGTCTCGCGCATGAACTCGGTGTCCACGGCGACAAAGGGCTGACCCTGCAACGCGTTACAAAACGCCGCCAGTGCGGCGGTAGTGGTTATCGGCTTCATCGGCTGCTAATAGCCTCGCGCACCCCCGAGTCTGCAAGCGTCAAGCATGGTCGGGGTGCAGATTTCCCCGAGTTGAAGGCGCGATTGCGTCCTCAAATAGACCAGAGCGAGCGAATGAGCGATCTGCCCAACGGCCTCACCTACGCCCAAGCGGGCGTCGACATCGATGCCGGCAACGCCCTGGTCGAGGCGATCAAGCCCTTGGCCAAGGCCACCCGGCGCCCTGGGGCGGATGGCGGCCTCGGCGGTTTTGGCGCCCTATTCGACCTTAAGGCGGCGGGCTATTCGGACCCTCTGCTGGTCTCCACCACCGACGGCGTCGGCACCAAGCTGCGCATCGCCATCGACGCCAAGATGCACGCCACGGTCGGGATCGACCTGGTGGCCATGTGCGTCAACGACCTGCTGGCCCAGGGCGCCGAGCCCCTGTTGTTCCTCGACTATTTCGCCACCGGCAAACTGGATCTGGAGACCGCCACCAGCGTGGTCGCAGGCATCGCCGAAGGCTGCAAAATGGCCGGCGCGGCCCTGGTGGGCGGCGAAACCGCCGAAATGCCGGGCATGTATAGCGACGGCGAATACGATCTGGCCGGCTTCTCGGTCGGCGCGGTGGAGCGCGACGGCGTTCTGCCCAAGCTGGACAAGCAACGGGCCGGCGACATCATCATCGGCATCGGCTCATCGGGTCCGCACTCCAACGGCTATTCGCTGGTGCGGCGCGTGGTCGAGCGCTCGGGCCTGGCCTGGGATGCCCCGGCCCCCTTCGCGCCGGGCTTGACCCTGGCCGAGGCCCTGATGGCCCCGACCCGCATCTACGTGAAGTCGATCCTGCCCCTGCTGCAGTCCGGTCGCGTGAAAGGTGGGGCGCACATCACCGGCGGTGGCCTGATCGAGAACCCGCCGCGCTGCATCGCGGCCGGCCTGGTCCCCGAGTTCGACTGGAACGCCTGGCCGCTGCCGCCGGTGTTCGCGTGGCTGCAAGAGGTCGGCGGCATTTCCGACCACGAACTGCGCCGCACATTCAATTGCGGCGTCGGCTTCATCCTCGTGGTCGCCTCCACGGACGCCGAGCCGGTGCTGGCCGCTCTGCTCAACGCCGGCGAGGACGCCTTCATCTGCGGCCAGCTGGTCGCGGGCTAATGCTGCCCAAGGCCAAGGTCGCCATCCTGATCTCCGGTCGGGGCTCAAACATGGAGGCCCTGGCCCGCGCTGCCGAGGCAGACGACTGTCCCTTCGAGATCAGCCTGGTCCTGGCCAACAGACCTGGCGCCGGCGGCCTCGCCACAGCCCAGGCGGCCGGAATAGAGGCGCTTTGCGTTGATCAGAAGCCATTCGGCAAGGACCGCGAGGCCCACGAACAGGCCATAGACGCAGCCCTGCGCGAGCGCGGGATCCAGGTCATCGCCCTGGCCGGCTATATGCGCATCCTGACGCCCTTGCTGGTCAACGCCTGGGAAGGCCGGATGCTGAACATCCACCCGTCCCTGCTGCCCAACTATCCGGGTCTCGACACCCACGGCCGCGCCATCGCCGCCGGCGACGCTGAGGCCGGCTGCACGGTGCATCTGGTCACGGCCGGGGTCGACGAAGGCCCCGTGCTCGGGCAGGCCCGCGTTCCGGTGCTGCCCGGCGACGACGAGCACGCCCTGGCGCTGCGGGTGCTTGAGCAGGAACACCGGCTCTATCCAGAGACCCTGGCGGCCTTCTGCCGGGCCCTAGGCTAGGCGCTTTTCCTCGATGTGTCGGGCTACGGCCAGCGCCGCCACGAGCAGGGCCGCACCCCACAGGGCCAGGACACCGAACTTCAGATAGGCCGCCGCGCCTAGCGCCCCGCCCAAGGTCAGCCCCGCCCACAGCAGCACGAACGGCTGCCAGGCCCAGCGGTCGCCTCCGGTCAGGGCCGCCGCGATCCGCTGGCCAGCCTTGACCAGAGCACCGGTCATGTAGGTCAGGCCGACACCAACGTCGCCATTACGCTGGAAAACGGCGTTCTCGGCCCCCATGGCCAGGACCATGGCTGCGACGCCCGGGCCGTCCAGCCCCGCCATGATCAGTCCCGCCGCGCAGGCCAGGAGGACGGCCTCCAGCGCCATGACCATGGCCCGCCGATCTTCGCCCGCCCGCCGCGCGACCAGCGCGCCCAGCACGACACCGGCCACGAACAGCGCGATCAGCGCTAGGGCGGTCAGGGCCGCGCCGACATGGCCGGTGGCCAACCCGACCCCAAGACGGGTCGAGTTGCCGCTCATGAACGAGACAAAGAAGCCGCCCAGTTTCAAGAAGCCGATGGCGTCGACATAGCCGGCCACTCCGGAAAGCACGGCAGCGAGAGCGACGTCGCGTCGGCCATAGTCCTTCACCGGCGGTCTCCAGAGACGACAAGGACCGGATCGTCACCGATCGGACTGCCCCGTGTCATTCGAAAACGCCCGAATGGCCCGGCGAGACTAATTGTCGCGTCAGAAAGAAATAACCATCCCGGGTCAGGGTCCTGTCACTATTCATCCGCAAATTGCGCTCATGGAATCGCTGCTGCCCCAACTGACCGAAACGATCGCACAGAACAGCCACTGGGCTGGGCTCGTCCTGTTCGTCCTGACCCTGCTGGAAGCCCTGCTGCTGGTCGGACTGCTGATCCCCATCGTCGGGGTGATGGTGATGGCGGGGGCGCTGGTCGCTCAAGGCATCCTGCACCCGGCCGAGGCCATTCTGTGGTGCAGCGCCGGTGCCATTGTCGGCGATGGTCTGTCGTTTCTGTTGGGTCGGGGCCTGGGCGCGCGTCGCCTCGCCCGCGGCCTGCTGGCGGGACATCGGCGCCTGCTGGCCCGCGCCCGCCTTCTATCGCGCCGACATGGCCTGATTGCCATCGGCGCAGCGCGGTTCCTGGGTCCGCTGCGCCCCTTTGTGCCGATCGTGGCGGGCATGTCGCGCTCACGGCCCTGGGCTTTCCAGGCCGCCAGCGCCCTGACGGCGCCGCTGTGGGTGATCTCGATGCTGGCGCCGGGCTATCTTGCTGCCCGCAACCTTCACCTGCTGACGTCCGATCCCGTCGCCGGCGCAGCCTTCGCGGCCGGCGCGGCTGTTCTGGCGATCGCGGGCTACATGGCCTGGAAGCGGTTCGCCCCGGTATCGGCGCGCGCCGCCCGACTGGCCGTCTGAAACGAAAAGCGGCCGGAGCTTTCGCCCCAGCCTATCGGTCTCGCACGAAAACACCCGCGCGATGTGTTGACGCGTTGCGTTCGCGTCGGGCGCTTCAGGAGGCCTAGACGGCGTCTTCGCGGGTGAAGACGATCGAGACGCGCATGCCGCCGCCGGGCTCGGCCCCGACCTCGACCCTCGCATTGGCGTTCTGCCGCAGGGACTGGACGATCATGTTGCTCAGCTTGCCAGGCCTGGGCCAGATATAGCCTGAAGGCAGGCCAAGACCATCATCCGACACAACCACCCGACAACCCTCGTCATCGACCAGACTGTGCAAGGTGATCGTACCCCCATCACGTCCCTTGAAGGCATGTTTCAGGGCATTGGTCAGCAGTTCATTGACGACCAGGCCGGTCGGCATCGCCACATTGATTGAGACAGGCCATGTGTCGACCTGGAGATTGAGGTGAATGCCCTCCACCGCATGAGCCCGCATGACGGCCGAGGCGATCTCGCTGAGATAGACGCCCAGATCGATGGTCTCGGCCTGGCTCTCCTCGGACAGAGACCGATAGAGCAGGCCAAGCGCCTCGACCCGACCAGCCAAACGGCTGAACCGCTCGTCCTTGGCCTCTTCGGGCGCGTTGCGGGCCTCGACACGGATCAGGGCGGTGATCATCTGCAGATTGTTGGCCACGCGATGCTGCAGTTCCCGAAGCAGGACATCCTTGTCGAGGATACGCTGCTCGAACTCGCTACGGTCGGCGTCACGACTGGTCGCACCGACCAGGGCGAGCATGCGAAACACCGGAGCGCCGGCATTATCCTGGATGATGTTCGACCAGGCGTCGACGGCCTCGACCCCCTGGTTGCGGGCAAAGGAGAAGACGCCAATATAGTCCTGGTCATCGACGATAGCGTCGCTCAGCGCGCCGTCATCGTCGTCCGTGTTCGCGGACCGTCCGAGCAAGGCTCTCCAGGACTGGCCCTCCAGATCCGCGCCCGTCTGGCCGCTCAGCCGTTCAAACTCGGCATTGGCGTAGACGATGCGCTCCACGGGGTGCAACTCCGACACCGCGATGGCGATTGGCACCTGATCGAGAAACTGCCGAAAGCCGTCGCTTTCAAGCACGCTGGCCAGATCAGGGGTATTGAGCAACTGATCAACCTGCTCGCCGTATTCGGTCATGGAATATGAACTCCGCCCTTGCGGTCTCCAGACGACGCCAGGGGAGCGGAAGACGACCCGTATACGCTGAATAGTTGGCCAGGCATAAGAAAAGCGGGGCGGCGCATCGGCCCGCCCCGGCTCAAAAAATTTTCAGGCCCGCGCAACTACACACTCATAAAAAACAATACACCCAACAAAACGTGCATTTATAAAATGGTGCAAGAC
>JANOSS010000152.1:0-1582 GCA_031415995.1 Caulobacter sp.
GGGTCGAAAGCACCCTTTGCCTTCCCGCCCGAAAGCCGACGCTCCGCGTCCCGCTCATCCTTAAATCTCCTGGAGGCTGCAGCGTGCCGGACTGGTAAGGTCTGTCAAGGACGGCGCTCCGCGCCCCCGCGGCGCGGCCGGTCGAAGACCGGTCCTTGAGAGACCTTTCCAGTCCGGCGATCGTCTCGCCGTGAGATTTAAGGATGGCTCCCTTCGGCGCGAAGGGGGTGGGGCCAATCCAATAGATCACCGTCATCCCGGGGCTTGTCCCCGGGACCCATTTCTCCGCCGCAGGGGCGGAGCAGGCCTAGGTGCTCACGTGGAAGCTGAACCATGGGTCCCGGGGACAAGCCCCGGGATGACGGGATTTTAGGAGAAGAACGGGGATAGAGGGCGCCCAATCCCCATTCTTTTCAAAACAAACCGCAACCGGATCAACGCCTTGTAAAATAATTGATCGCGCCAATCAGACGCGCTCAAACCTCCCGTATTCTGTACCCACCTCGCCGCGCGGGAAGGGCGCAAGGCCAGCGACCATTGCGGCGGCGGGGGGTGATCGAGCGGGACTGGGGTCGAGGGGGATACTCGACCGGTCCGGGGATCTGGTTGCTGGCCAGACCCGCCCGCCGTCGGCGTGGTTGAAGGTAAAAGGGCGTGTCTGGCTGAAAGCCCGTCCTCTTCGACCGTCGGAACGCGCTGGAAACGGCGCTGTCCGGGTCCCGGTAAGGCCTTAAGAGGGCCACCCGACGGGAGGCTGACGGAAAACGATGACGCGGAGCGCTCGGCTTCGTCGAAACGGTATTTTCTATCTCTCATCCGGACGTGGTCCGGACGCTCCGCGACCCTTTCCATCCCTTCAGCGAGTGATCGCGTGAGGCCGCGACCCCATTCGCCCCCTTGCCTATTATACACTCGTATAGCAACCTCTCCCCCCCCATCGGGGAACACACCACATGGCCACCACCCAAACCCGCGACGCCGTCATTATCGGCGGCGGCCACAACGGCCTCGTCTGCGCCTTCTATCTGGCCAAGGCCGGGCTGAAGGTCACGATCTGCGAGGCGCGCGGCGTGGTCGGCGGGGCGGCGGTGACCGAAGAATTCCACCCGGGGTTCCGCAACTCCGTCGCCAGCTACACGGTCAGCCTGCTGAGCCCCAAGGTCCTCGCCGACATGGGTCTGCACGCTCTGGGCCTGAAGATCGTCGAGCGGCCGATCTCCAACTTCCTGCCGATCAGCGACAGCAAATATCTCAAGCTGGGCGGCGGTCTTGAGCGCACCCAGGAAGCGTTCCGCCAGTATAGCCGCCGTGACGCCGAGGTGTTGCCGGCCTATTACGCCATGCTCGACGAGATCGGCGACGTGCTGCGCGACCTGGCCGCCGAGACCCCGCCCAACCTGGGCGACGGCATCCACGGCCTGCTGCGCGGGGCCCGCCAGGGCACGCGGCTGGCCCTGCTGAGCAAGGAACGCAAGCGCGACCTGCTGGACCTGTTCACCAAGAGCGCCCGCGACTTCCTGGACGGCTGGTTCGAGAGCGACGCGGTCAAGGCCAGCTTCGGCTTCGACGCCGTGGTCGGCAA
>JANOSS010000153.1:0-9799 GCA_031415995.1 Caulobacter sp.
AGATTGGTCTGGAAGGCGATCTCGTCGATCACACCGATGATGTTGGTGATCTCGTTCGAGGACTTTTCGATGCCGCCCATGGCCTCGACGGCTTCCTTGACCACCGCGCCGCTGCGCTCGGCATTGATCTTGGCGCTCTGGGTCACCTGGCGGGCGCGGTCGGCGCCTTCGGAAGAGCGCTTGACGGTCGAGGTGATCTGGTCGAGCGCGGCGGCCGTCTGTTCCAGACCGGCGGCGCCGCGTTCGGTGCGCTGCGCCAGGTCGTCCGAGGCCTTGCTGATCTCGGCGCAGCCGGCGCGGATGCTGCGAGCAGCATTGAGGATACCGGCCATCGTCGCCTGAAGGCTTTCAACGGCGGCGTTGAAGTCGCGCGGCATCTTGCGGGCATCGGCGGCGAAACTGTCCTCGCGCATCCGCCAGATCAGGTCACCGTCCGCCAGCTTTTCCATGCCTTCGCCCAGAGCCGAAACCGCCGTGGCCTGAGCTTCGGCGCGGGTCTGCGCTTCGGCGACATGGCGCTGACGCTCGGCCTCGGCGACTGCGCGCTCGGCCTCCTGTTCGGTGCGGCGGCGCTGGCCGTCTGCGAGGTCGTGGCGGAAACCGTCCAGGGCCCGGGCAATGGCGCCGATCTCGTCGCCGCCGGCAATGCCCGAGACCGGCCGGTCGTAATGGCCGGCGCTCAGGCTGTCGACCGAACGCGTCAGCCCCGCCAGGGGCCCACGCACCAGGGTCACGCTGGCGAAGAACAGGGCCGCCAGGACGGCCAGAGTGATCAGCGCGCCGCCGATGAACAGGATGCGGGCTAGTCTGGTCGCAGGGCCGGTGATGGCGGCCACCGGCACGTCCATGATCAGGGCCCAGGTGGTATTGAGGGCGGGCATGGCGATCGGATGGACGACGCGGATCATCGCGACCTCTCCGGCCTTGATCCCCTGGATTTCGGCCGCTTTCCCGCCGCCCAGCACGGCGCGCACGGCGTCCGCACCGGCGTCGCCATAGGCCTTCATGCGAAGATCAGCGTCGGGGTGGGCCACCCACTGTCCGCCGGAGGAGACCAGCATGACGCGCCCGCCCTCAAGCGGGTGCAGGGCGCCCAGCGCCTTGGAAAGATTGTCCAGCGACATGTCCAGACCGGCGACGCCGATCAGCTTGCCGCCTGACATCACCGGCAGGGCGACTGACGCCATGGCGACCTGTGCGCCGGCGATGGTGTCAAGATATGGCTCAGTGAGGGTCGGCTTACCGGACTGCGCCACGCCGGTGTAATAGTCCTCGGCGAAATCAGAGCCGTCGGACTGAAGTTCCAGAGCCGGCGCGCCGTTCTGGTTGACCCAATAGACCGAGAAGCGACCGTCCTTGTTGGAGGCCAGGGCCGCATTGTCGATGAACGCGGCGTCGTTGCCGTCGAGCGCATTGCGCTCGGTCATGAACCAGGCGCCCATGACGCTCTCGGTCGCCAGGGCGTTGGGCTTGACCAGGGCCATGAACTTGTCGCGCTCAGTCAGGCCGGCTTCATGGGCCGAGGCGATGGAACCGCGCATGGCGTTGGTGGCCGCTGCGGCCGAGTTGATGTCGCCGCGAACCTGCTCGATGGCCTCGTCAGCCACCGCGCCGGCATACTGATTTGTCAGGCCGGAAACGATGGAACTGGTGTGCGACGAGACCGCCCAGGCTGCGGCGATCAGAAGCAGGCCGATAGCCAGGCCCGCGACCAGGATCAGCTTCCAGGCGATCGTTAAGCGACGGAACGCGGGCATGGACGGGAGTCTCCGAGGAATCGCCTAGGCCCCCCGACTATCGACCCCGAATCGTAAATCCGGCATTAACCCAGGGCAGGTGCGACGCTTTGGGCGGCCGAAAACGGGGAGGCGCTCCATCTCTGGCGGAGCTGTCGCGACGCGACTGCAGGGGCTGGCTCGGCCTTGGCGGAGCCAGCCCCCTCTGGCCCTGCGGACCACCGCCCCAAGGCGGGAGGATCTGGAACGGCTAAAGCGTTATTCGGCGAAGTGGATACCGGTTCGCCGCCGAAATAACGCGTCAAAACAATAATCTAGAGCAAACGACATGATCCAATCATGGCGACCTTTGCCCTAGCGCCCGTATCGCGCCTTGACCGGCTGGTAGCTGTCCCAGACCACGCCATCGGCCACAGAGCGCAGCAGCTTGATGTATTCGGCGTGCGACCAGGCCAGCGGCGTGGCCGAGTCGGTGCCCTCGCCCCTCACATAGGGATGGGCGGTGTCGGCACCGACCCCGTCCCAGACCTGTTCCGGGATCAGCAGGCCGTCATTGGCGAACAGCTCCATGGCCCTGACATAGGTCTGGCGCACGGGCTCCAGCGCCCCCGGCGCCGGCTTGCCGCGCAGGGTGAGGCGGGCGATCTCGTAGTGGCCGCGCTCGCCGGTGAAGATCGGCCAGACCCGGCCGCGCTGGCCCGGACGCATCTGGTCGCCCGCGCCGTAATTGGCCCCGGTCTTGGTGTCCTCGCCATAGCCGTCGACGCCATAGCGCCGCCAGCCGGGGAAGGTCCCCGCCACGCCCGGGAAGGTGAAGCTGTAGCGGACGCGATAGAGATCCTCCATGGACTCGTCGTCCAGTTCCGGCAGGCTCGCGACGACGGCCGGATCGTCGGCCGGGCGCACGCCGTAGCGAACGAACTCCAGGAACCCGGCGTCCAGCATCCTGTCCTCGGCGACGGGCTTCTGGCCGTTGCGCTCCTCGACCGGGCTCTTGTTGTCGGGGTCCTGGTCGCTGTTGAGGCGCAGGAAGTATTTGCCGTCACCCAGCGAGCCCTTGGTCGTGACCATGCGGCTCTCGACCTGGGCCGAATAGTCGTCAGCCGCAGCGCGATAGCGGCCGGCCGAGGCGGTGTCGCCCGAAGCCTCGGCGATCTCGCCGGCCACCACCAGACCGGCGATCACGGCGGCCGTGGTCGAGGGCGAATAGCCGCCCTGCTCTTCCCAGCGCTCCTGCTGGGTGAACGGCGGGATGATGGTGGCGCTGTTCCAGCCGAGGCCGACCTTGCCGCCATCGACCAGGAAGTCGGCAGCCGGCTTGATCATGCTGGCGTAATAGGCCTTGAGCTCGGCCTCGGGCAGCCAGCCCTGCTGCCACAGCTTCCAGCCCAGCATGATCGGCATGGCGGTCTGGTCCAGCTGGACGCCGACCCATTCGGGCGTGCCGTCGACCTCGGACTTCTGCAGGAACCAGCCGCCGGCCCCGGTATTGCCCTTGGTCTTGGGACCGACCTGGACGGTGGGCAGATAGTGGAAGGCGGCCAGCGGGGTCTGGATGTCGCCCAGGGCCGCCAGGGCCATGGCGCACTGGTAGAAATCGCGCGGCCAGACGGCCTTGTAGCCGGTGGAGGGCTTGGAGGCGTCGACCGTGTCGCCCCAGGGATTGGACAGCGAGGCGATCAGGGCGCCGGCATGGGTGCGATCCTCCTGCACCTTCAGCATCAGGGCGCTGGCCTGGACCAGCTTGCCACCGTCCATGGCCGCCTCGCGCAGACGGGGCAGCTCGGCCAGCGAGGCCAGCCAGCCTTCCCAGCCGCTGTTGTAACCGGCCAGAACCTCGCCATAGCCGGTCTTCAGCGAGCCGTCGGCGGCGGCGGCGCTGGCGACAGCGGTCGGGCCAAAGCCGATGGCGTAGTCGATGCTGACTTCATTGTCCGTGGCCGGAAGCTGACCCGTCAGCATGATCGCGCCGCGCTCGGGGCCGGTGCCGGCGTAGAGCTTGTCGAGCTTGCCATCCTTGAGATCGGTCAGGCCGTCCGAAGCGCCGATGAAGCCCGCACTGGCGGCGACGAAGGGCTTTGAGCCCTTCAGGGTCAGGAACGTATCGCCTTCATTGGCCGTCAGGGCCGTCTTGCCGGCGGCGCCCGCGTCATTGGCGCCGGTATTGGCCATGTGCGGTTCAAGCAGCAGATAGGGCGTCACCGAACCCTTCAGGGCGCGTACCGTGACGCGCAGGAACAGGCTCTGGCGGTCCGGGTCGGTAAAGATCCGCTTCTCGATGACAAAGCGACCCTGCTTGTCGGTGGTGGTGATCTTGTAGGCCGGCGACAGCGGGCGGCCTTGGGCGTCGACGTGCAGATACTCCGTCCTGGCGACGGTGTCGGTCCCTTCGACGGCGAGGCCGGTCGAGGTCTGGACGGCAAAGCGCAGCTGCTTGATCTGGGCCTCGTGGATCAGGCCGTACATGGTCTCGGTCAGCACGCCGTCGGCGATCGAGAACCAGACCTTGGACACCGTTCCGGTCCGGCCGCCGTCCTTGTAGGCGCCGTCGACATAGGCCTCTTACGCGGCGCCCACGCCGGTCTTGGCCGCATAGGCCCAGGTCGAGGGCGCGCCGGGCGCGCCGGGCGCGGTCTGGGCGGACGCGACGCCCGCCAGAGCCAAAGCGGCGGTCGTGATCAGGGCGATGATCTTCAGGGTGCGCATGGCATGGACCTCACGGAACAATGTGACGGTGTCGCTCAAGCCGCGGGCTTGAGCAGAAACTGCAGGGGAATAGAAAGCCGCCGGTTCCACGACGGCTCGTTGTGATCGGCGCCCGGGAAACCTCGGCTGAGAACGTCGCGGCCCTGGACATAGCCCTTGGCCGCGAAGATCGCGTCCACATGGGTCTGATAGGGCGCGTAGTTGGCGTCGAGGTTCTGGTCGCCATGGTCGAAATAGAACCGCGTCCGTGACGGCGTCGGCAGGGCGCGCCCGAGATAGTCGCTCAAGGCCGTTTGGACGTCCGTCCGCCACCGCTCCCGGCTGACGCCCTCGCCCGAACCCGAGCCGAGCGGCCAGTGGATCGAGACGCAACCGACAGCGCCAAAGGTCTCGGGATGCTTGAGGCCCGCATAGAACGAGATCAACCCGCCCATGCTCGAACCCATGGTCGTGGTGTCGGTGGGGCCGGTGCGGGTGCGATAGGTCCGGTCGATGAACGGTTTCAGCTCGTGGACCAGGAAGTCGAGATAGGCGTCGGCCTCGATAGGTCCGCGCGTCTGCGCGGCCAGCGCGACGCGCGTCGGCTCGGGAACAGCCGCCAACAGGTCGGTTGGAGCGTACTCCATGTAGCGCTTGGGGGTGTTCCAGACGCCCACCACGATGGTCGAGGGAGCCTCGCCACGAGCGATCATGCCCGACAGCACCTCATCGACGCCCCACTCGCCGAACGGCGCTCTGGCGGGATCGAACAGGTTCTGGCCGTCGTGCATGTAGAGCACACCATGGCGCTGGGCCGAGCCGTCATAGCCCGGCGGGAGCCAGACCGTGACATTGCGCGGATCGACGCGCTTGGAGGCGAAGGCTGGATACTCCTCCAGTCGTCCGATCGAGACATCGCGGGCCTGGGCGGCGCGAGCCGAAAGCAACCCGCCCGCCGACAGGGCCAGAAAGAGGCGCCGGTGCATCACGCAGCCTTTGCCTTGGCTTCGTCAGGATCGGTGACGGCGAAGATCGAGACGGCGGCGGCGAGGAAGGCGGCTGCGCCGAGCACCAGCGCAAAAATCGCCTGGCCGCTGAAGAAGGTCTTCAGCAGCAGGCCCAGCACGGTGGCGGCCAGCAGCTGGGGGATGACGATGAAGAAATTGAAGATGCCCATATAGACGCCCATCTTCCGGGCCGGCAGGGCTCCGGCCAGGATCGAATAGGGCGCCGACAGGATCGAGCTCCAGGCAAAGCCGACGCCGATCATCGAGATCCACAGCAGGCCAGGCTCCCGGATCAGCGGTATCGACAGCAGGCCCGCCGCGCCTAGGGTCAGGCAGACGGCATGGCTGGTCCGGCGATTGGTCAGCCGAACCATGGTCGGGATCAGCAGGGCCGCCAGGGCCGCAACGCCATTGTAGACCGCGAACAGCACGCCCACCCAGTCAGCGCCCTCGTTATAAGCCTTCGAGGTCGCGTCGACGGCGTGAAAGTGCCAGGCCGACACGGCGGGCGTGGTGTAGATCCACATGGCGAACAGGCCAAACCACGAGAAGAACTGCACCACGGCCAGCTGGCGCATGGTGGCGGGCATCATGAAGGCGTCCTCCAGCACTTCGGAGAAGCCGTTTTCGGTCTGCCCCATCCGCTTGAGGCGCGCGCCGACCACGCCCGCGACGCCGAACGCGGCCAGCAGGCCGGCCAGGACGTAGAGCTCCTTCTCCAGCCGCAGGGACCAGACCAGCGACGCCAGGGCCAGGCCGCCCAGCAGGCCACCGAAACCCAGAAGCCCATAGGCATTGATCGACGGATCCGAGCGCTTGAGCTCGGCGGCGGCGTCCTGCATCCGGTCGGCGCGATCAGCCCGCTCGAAGGCGGCCAGTTGCTCGGGGCTGTATTCCTTGGTCGTGAACACCGTCCACATCACCGCCAGCAGCAGGCCTGCGCCCCCGGCATAGAAGGCGATCCGCACCGCGTCGGGGATCTGGCCGGCCGGCGCGGTGTTGGCGACGTTGAACCAGTTGGTCAGCATCCACGGCAGGGCCGAGGCCAGCACCGCGCCCAGGCCGATGAAGAAGCTCTGCATCGCGTAGCCGGTCGAGCGCTGCTCGTCGGGCAAGTTGTCGCCGACGAAGGCCCGGAACGGCTCCATGGTGATGTTGATCGAGGCGTCCATGATCCACAGCGCCGAGGCCGCGATCCACAAGGTCGGCGAGTTGGGCATGACGAAGAGCGCGGCCGTCGTCAGGATGGCGCCCCAGAAGAAGTAGGGTCGACGGCGCCCCAGCCGGCCCCAGGTCTTGTCGCTGAAATAGCCGATGATGGGCTGGACCAGCAGGCCGGTGGCCGGCGCGGCGATCCACAGGATCGCCAGGGCGTTCACAACGACCCCCAGGGTCAGGAAGATTCGGCAGGTATTGGCGTTCTGTAGGCCAAAGCCGATCTGGATCCCGAAGAATCCAAAGCACATGTTCCAGATCTGGAAGAAACTCAGCTTGGCCTTGGTCATTAACTTCCCCGCCCGCCCATCGATTCGTGCCGATGATGCGCAAGTTTTTTCATAACATCTCGCGACTGGCATTTGCGCACGTCGGATAGCGCCGTGCAATCCGGATTTCCCTTATCGCAAGGGATTTCAGGGGTAATTCCAGGGCTCTTCACGTCTAATACGGCTAGACTTGCCTGGATCTCGCGCGCTCAGCCGCCCTGAAGCGCCTCAAGGCTTGCCCATATTTTGCAAGAATTTGCAAAGTCGCTTCCGGCGCGGACCTTATGCGGAGACGTTGATTCAAGAACGCCCCTCAACGCGCTGCTCTCAAACGGTCGTCATCCCGGGACGTGTTCCCGGGACCCATTCGTCAGCCGCATGAGCGGAGCCTGAAAACGCTCTCACGATGAAGCTGAACCAAGGGCCCCGGGAACACGTCCCGGGGTGACGAGGTGTTTCAAAGCCGGCAGCGCCGCGCCCTGCTCCTATTGCCGCGGCTTGCCCTTGCTGGCCGCCATGAAGCGGATGGCCTGACCGCCGCCGGGGGCCAGCCGCAGGGTCAGCACGTCGGTGCTGGCGACCTCGCGCTCCTCGATGACGATATCCTGCGGGGCGGTCTTCCAGTCGGCCTTGTCGCCGTCGCGATAAATCTGGGCCTTGTAGCGGCGGCCCGGCTCCAGGAAGCCCAGCGGCGCGGTCAGCACCCGGCCCTCCTCGTCGCTGATCGCCCCCAGATACCAGTCGTCGCTCTTGCGGTCCTTGCGGGCGATGGTGACGAAGTCGCCGATCTCGCCGTTCAACACCAGGGTTTCGGACCAGTCGGTGGGCACGTCCTCGATGAACTTGAACGGCCCCGGGTTGGCCTCGTAGTTCTCCAGCAGGTCGGCCGCCATCTGGATGGGGCTGTAGATCGTGACATACAGCGCCAGCTGCTTGGCCCAGGTGGTGGCCACGCCGTCGGGGGCCTTGGTCTTCATGCCGAAGATCCCAGGCGTGTAGTCCATGGGCCCGGCCAGCATGCGGGTGAAGATCAGGTTGGCCTCGTGCTCGGGCGGATTGCCCGGCTGGCCCCAGGCGCTGAACTCCATGCCCCGCGCGCCCTCGCGCGAGATCCAGTTGGGCCAGGTGCGGCGCAGGCCGGTGTCCTTGATCGGCTCGTGGGCGTTGATGGCGATCTGGCGCTCGGCGGCCTCGGTGACGACCTTCAGGTGATGCCGGGCCATGTCTTGGCCCTCGTGCCAGGCGAAGTGAACCTTGCCGTCCAGACCCATCACCTTGGCCTGGCCCGCATCGGCGACGTAGCCGGTCTTCACGGCGGTCACGCCGAGCTTTTTGTAGAGGTCGAACCCGGCCTCCATCTGGCTTTCATAGTGCGCCGCATTGGCCGAGGTCTCGTGGTGGCCGATCAGCACGACGCCCTTTTCGCGGGCGTGGTCGGTGACGCGCTTGATGTCGAAATCGGGATAGGGCTGGGTGAAGCTGAAGTCCTGGCCATTGCCGAACCAGTCGCCGTCCCAGCCGACATTCCAGCCTTCGACCAGCACGCCGCCCAGCCCGTGCTTGGCCGCGAAATCGATGTGCTTGATGGCGTTCTGCGTGGTCGCGCCGTGCTTGGGACCGGACGCCCAGGTCTTCTTGTCCAGGTGCATCTCCCACCAGACGCCGACATACTTCATCGGCTTGATCCACGAAACGTCGCCCAGCCTGCTGGGCTCGTTGAGGTTCAGGATCAGGTTGGAGGTCACCAGCCCGCCGGCCGTGTCGGCGATCTGCATCGTCCGCCAGGGCGTCGGGAACGGCGCGGTGCGCTCCACCTTGGCGCCGCCGATGCCCGGCGTCAGGTTGGCCTTGAAGCGCCGCCGCTCGACCCGCGTCAGGTTCATGCCCGAATAGTCGACCAGCGCCGCCTCGTGAAAGGCGATATGCAGGCCATCGTCGGTGCGAACGGTCATCGGGGTCTGGGCGTCGCCGACCTCTTCGGCCCGCGTGCGGTTATAGAGATATTCCTCGCGGTTCCACTCGAAGGCGGGGATCCACCAGACCGTCGCCGGTTCGGCCAGACTGAACTCGGTCAGCTCCTCACCGATCTTCACAGTCTTCAGATTGGTCTGGTCGGGGAACTCGTAACGGAAGCCGACGCCGTCGTCATAGACGCGGAACACCACGTCAAAGCGGCGCTGCAGGCCGTTCTTCTCGGCCAGGGTAACCCGCAGCTCGTTATAGTGATTGCGCACGAACCGGCGCTCGCCCCAGGGCTGCTCCCAGGTCTGGTCAAAGCTTTTGGTCGCCTCGCCGGCCAGCACCAGATTGCGTTCCAGCTTGGGGGCGTCGACCAGGATGAAGCCCAGGCGTGACGGTGCGATCACCGGCTTGCCCAGACGTGAAACCGCATAGCTGGGCCGACCGTCGCCGTCGGTGGTCACCTCGACCGACAGCACATTGTCCGGCGAAGCGATCCGGGCCGAGGTCGCCGCCAGGGATGGCGCGGCGACCAGCAGGAAAGCCGCCAAGGCTAGGCGAAACAGCATGCGGAAACTCCACGAAAGTCGACGGCGCCTGGACTTGCCAAGCTTCCCTGCCGACGCCTAAACAGGCTTATGAAAACTTTTGCGGCAAATTTTGCAGTCGAGACCCGGGTCGCATGAGCAAGGGCGTCACCCGGCTGGAAGACCTGGCCAAGATGGCCGGCGTCTCGATCTCGACCGCCTCGCGGGCGCTGAACGACAGCCCTGCCGTCAACAAGCGCACCAAGCAGGCGATCTGGAAGCTGGCGCGCGAGATGGACTATCCGTTCCGCCGCTACATGCCCGCCGGCCCGATCGGCGCCGAAGCGACGATCGCCATCGTCGTGCCCCGTCCGCAGGGCCGCGACAGCGGCATGTCCGAC